>JAJYJD010000016.1 GCA_021789755.1 Bacteroidota bacterium | reverse complement strand
TCGCTGGGGGATTACAACGAGATGATCTCGCAGGTGGAAAGACTTCTCCAGGGTAAGACTCACGACCTCATCGCGCAGCTCAGCGAAGAGATGAACATACACTCCGAACGGCTTGAGTACGAAAAATCGGGAGAGATAAAGAAGAAGATCGAGGCGGTCAAGGTATACACCGAAAAACAGAAGATGGTTTCGTTCGAGCTCATCGAACGCGACATAATAGCCGCCGTCAGTGAAGACGACGACGGATGCGGCGTGATATTCAAGGTGCGCGACGGGAAACTTATCGGCAAGCAGCACTTCTATCTTTCCAACGTTTCGGAACGGTCGGAGCCGGAGATGATCGGGACGCTCATCGAGAGGTATTACATCAATGCCGATTACGTCCCGCCGGAGCTGTTCCTTTCGGCCGAGCCGGCAGACATGGAGTTCGTGGAAAAGCTGCTGGAGTCGAAACGGAAGGGTGATGTTAAGATAGTGATACCGTCCGAGGGCGAGGACCTGAAGCTAATCAAGATGTGTCGGGCCAATGCGAAGTTCATGCTCGACGAGCTGAAAGTGCAGAAGGAGAAGGCGAAGGAGACTGTTCCTCACACGCTGCAGGCGCTGCAGCGCGACCTTCATCTTCCCGGCCTGCCGAGACGCATCGAATGTTTCGACAATTCGAACATCCAGGGAAGCGATCCAGTCGCGTCGATGGTAGTCTTCGTCGACGGGAAGCCGCGGAAGAGCGACTACAGGAAATTCAAGATTAAATCCGTCGTCGGCGCGGACGACTTTGCCAGCATGGAGGAAGTCTTAGGGCGCAGGTACTCGAGGGTGATCAGCGAGGGCGGTCAGCTTCCCGACCTGGTTGTGGTGGATGGCGGCAAAGGACAGCTGTCGGCTGCGGTTGAAACGCTGCGGACCATCAATCTTCCGAATCAGCCGATCGTCGGGCTGGCGAAGAAACTTGAGGAAGTCTTCGTGCCCGGTGAGAGCGAATCCATTCTTCTACCCCGCACATCGTCGGCACTGAAACTCCTTCAGCACATTCGCGATGAGGCGCACAGGTTCGCGATAACGTTCCACCGTTCGCTGCGCGAGAAGAGAGTTATCTCGACACAGCTTACCGACATCGACGGAGTGGGCGCAACGAAGGCGACAAAACTCCTCCGTGAGTTCGGTTCGGTCAAAGGTGTCCGGGACGCTTCACTCGAACAGCTCGCCGCGTTGGTAGGCATGAAGTCCGCGCGAAACATAAAGGACTACTTTGCAAAAGGGACGACCGATGCAGCATAATGGAACGCTGGAAAGGAAGAAAAGCGGGGACCGCAGGCAGCAGGCCGGCAACCGACCGCCGGCATCCGGTTTTCGGCCTGCCTGTTTGCTCTTGCTTCTGACTTCTTGCTTCTATCTCGGTTGCAGCAGGCTCCCGGTCCTCGAGGATTTGGGCGGCATGAGCTACACTTTCTACAACCAGGACAGCGCAAAAGTGTCGTTTCCCTCGGCCTACAAGGGGAAAATTGTGGTTATGTCATTTATATATACGCATTGCCCGGACATTTGCCCTCTCACTACCAATAACATGCAGCATCTTCAAGACACGATTGCTGCAGACAAATTTAAGGGAGTGAAATTTGTCACCATGACATTCGATCCCAACAGGGACACGCCGTCGGTGTTGAAAGCGTATGCAGATATCAGGGGTATTAAATTCGGCGACTGGGATTTCCTGAGCGGCAGCGACCCCAATACGGATTCTGTAACGTATGCCGTCGGGGTCAGGTATTTCCCGAACGATTCGACCTACTCCAAAGACGGAAAGCTTTCCTACTATATCGTGCACACCGATAAATGTATTCTCATAGACAGGAACGGGAGAGTCCGCGGCGAGTACAGCGGAAGCCAGCTCGATTTCGAGGCGATCTTGAACGACATAAAATCATTGGAACGATAAATTGACGGCATTACTGATCTCACTATTAATGATTCTGGCAGGCAGCCAGAACTTATTGGCGGTTCAAAACGCCATCGTTGGAGTAGCGGCGAAGGGAATGAGCAGCGCAGCATTTTTCAAGATCATGAACAATTCCGACCAGTCTGATACCCTGTACGCGGTCAGAGCAGACTTTGCGGAGATGGCACAGCTCCACGTGTCTTTCAGAAAAGACGGCCTGGTGGGAATGCATCCCGTGAAGTTTGTGGCGGTGCCTGCGAGATCGACTTTCTATTTCAAGCATGGCGGCTATCACGTGATGTTAATGGGAGTTAAAGAGAATCTGACGGCCGGCAAAAAAGTCAAGCTGGAACTTCTGTTCAGGCGTGCCGGTACTATCACGGTGGAAGCCGTTGTGAAGCGCTGACGGAGCGGGAAAGTGGATGTGAGGCAATTTGTGGGGCCTTACCGGGCGGGATGCCATAGAAACGCCTTGACATGACCGGAGCGGATCTTTCCATACGACTGTTCTCCAGGGCAGCATTTGTCATCGGATTGCTCTTCGCTATTCCGGGGACAATTCTCGTCTCATTGGGACTCCTGATGATGATCCACGGCGAAGGCAGGTTTGCGGACGCGGCCCCATGGCGGCTGCTGATGCTCTTGGCGGGATTCATTGCGCTCATACCGGGTGCGGTCTCAATTCTCGTATCGCGGCGCTCGAGAAAGGCGGAAGAGTCCGTCTCCGCGATCCGCGGAAATTGATCCGCCCGTTCGATCGTAATCCCATGCGCCTTTTCTTTCTTGAATTCACAATCAAATGTGGTAAATTCTACTTCGTTATCGAGTGGAGAACCAGATGAACCGAAATCTTCTTTTTGCGACGGCAGTGTCCGCCCTCGGAAGTTTTCTCTTCGGCTTCGACACAGCCGTCATTTCCGGAACCACAAAATTTATAACCGGTTATTTCCATCTTACTGATGCCACGCTCGGCATGACGGTCTCTATCGCGCTGTGGGGCACGGTGATCGGGGCGATCGCAGTCGGCAAGCCCGGCGATCTACTCGGCAGGAAGAAGCTCCTTTCGATTTGCGCGGTGCTGTATTTCTTCTCGGCTCTTGGATGCGCTTTTGCCACGGGGTGGTACACGCTTCTCTTCTCAAGGCTCATCGGCGGACTTGCGATCGGCGCCGCCTCCGTAATGGCCCCGATGTACATTGCCGAGATATCTCCCGGGAGATTGCGCGGCAGGCTGGTCGCGGTGGCGCAGTTCAATATTGTACTCGGTATCCTGGTTGCATTTTTCTCGAACTATCTCCTCGTCGGGATCGGGCCCGGCAACTGGCGCTGGATGTTCGGAGTCATGGCGGTACCCGCCGCGCTTTTCTTCATTCTCCTCTTCTTCGTTCCGGAAAGCCCGCGCTGGCTCGTGAAGAAGTCGCGTGTTGCCGAGGCTCAGGCGGTTCTCGAGAAGGTCGGTGCTCAAAACGTTACCGCAGAAATATCCGACATCGTCAATTCGCTGAAGGAGGAGGCGGGACAGGGAGCGACGAAGCTGCTGCAGAAGAAATACCGTTTCGTGATAATGTGCGCGGTTCTTCTGGCGGCGTTCAACCAGCTGTCCGGAATAAACGTGATCATGTATTACGCGCCGATGATCTTCGAAAAAGCAGGAGCAAGCACGAACGCGGCGATGCTCGAGGCGGTCGCGGTCGGCGTCACAAACATGATTTTCACGATCGTCGCCATGTTCTTCATCGACAAGTTCGGCCGGAAAACGCTGCTTCTGGTGGGCGCTGTAGGAATGTTTTTCTCGCTCGCCGGTGCCGCATTTCATTACTACGACGAGACTCTCTTCGGCAGCACGGGGGTCGTCGTGTTCATCGTCGGGTTCATAGCCTTCTTTGCATTCTCTCAGGGTGCGGTGATATGGGTTTTCCTCGCAGAAATATTCCCGAACAGAGTAAGATCGAAAGGACAGGCCCTCGGCTCGTTTACGCACTGGATCATGAATGCGATCATAGGCCTGGTCTTTCCGCTCGCGCTCGCCGGTTTGGGCGGCGGAAACGTGTTTATGTTCTTCGCTGTCATGATGATCCCGTTCTTCTTCTTCGTCTGGAAAGTGATGCCGGAGACAAAGGGAAGATCCCTCGAAGAACTGGAAAGAATTGTCGTCTCTCAATAAAGCGTCGGCGCATTAATGATGAAGGAAACCGGGAAGAAAGCGATTACAATGATGCTTGCGCGAGCCCTCACGACACTCCTGTCGATGCTTGTTCTGTTTGTTCTCCCCGCGGCCGCGCAGATGCCGCCGGTCAGAGTTGCCTGTGTGGGGAACAGCATTACCATAGGTTACGGCCTGCCCGATCCGAACACGGCTTACCCACAGCAGCTCGGCAGGCTGCTCGGCAGCGGATACGATGTGAGGAATTTCGGCGTGAGCGGCAGAACCATGCTGAAGAAGGGAGATTACCCGTACTGGAAGGAACGGTTTTTCAAAGAGGCGCTCGCATTCAAGCCTCAGATATTGACTATCTGTCTCGGGACTAACGACAGCAAACCGTGGAACTGGAAATACAAATCGGATTTCTTCGGCGATTATATGGATATGATTAAGGCTTTCAGGGAAGTCAATCCGCTCGTTCAGGTTTTTGTCTGCCTCCCTCCGCCGGTATTCCATTCGAAGTTCGGCATAACAGACTCGGTCGTGCACGAAGGGGTTGTTCCCCTCGTGGACTCCGTGAGGAAAGCTTCGGGTGCTTACCTGATAGATTTCTACGATCCGATGAAGAACGACAGTGTGTTCTTTTTCGACGGCGTTCACCCGGATTCGACCGGCGACTCGATCATGGCTCGCAACGCATTTGAAGCTATCCAAAGAAGTCCGTCCGGAATCATAAGAAGTTTCAGCGCGAAGAGTTACGGCGGCGAGAAAGGCGGGCGGGTAACGATGTATTGGCGAACGACGAGAGGTTCAGGAGTAACGTTGAATGGGAAGAAAGTCGGCGAGTCCGATTCCGTGTCTATGTCTCCGAAGAAGAACTCGACATTCATCCTGACCACCTCGGGTGCGGTGTCCGACACTAGTGCGATAACGATTCCATAACGTAAAGGCTATTCCATGCAGGCGACGCTTTGATTTTATACTGGAAACTCTTTTTCACAAATAAACCCGATCGGAATTCCTCTATGATCAATGCGGCCGCGTCGAACGAGGGCGGAACACCCATGAACAATTCAGGCAGAGTACAAAGCTACCGCGGGCCGTTCGCGATAATGACGACCCTGTTTTTCATGTGGGGCTTCATGACGGCGTGGAATGATATCCTCATCCCCCGCTTCAAGGAAGCCTTCACGCTGAATTACTTCCAGGCAATGCTGGTACAGTTCGCGTTCTTCGGTGCGTACTTCGTCGGATCGCTTCTGTATTTCACCGTTTCGGTAACCGCCGGAGACCCCATCGCGAAGCTCGGTTACAAGAACAGTCTTGTGATGAGTCTCCTCGTGTCGGCTCTGGGGAGCGCATTGTTCTGGCCGGCCGCGAGCGCCACTTCGTACCCGCTGTTTCTGGTGGCACTGTTCGTTGTCGGCCTCGGTTTCGCGATGCTGCAGATTGCCGCCAATCCGTACGTCACGATTTTGGGACCTGAACGAACCGCGTCGAGCCGGTTGAACCTCGCCCAGGGTTTTAATTCTGTCGGTACGACCCTGGGTCCGTTGATCGGCGGTTACCTGATATTTGAATATTTCAACCGCGCCGGGGCAAACGGTGCGGATTCGGTGAAAGTCCCTTACATCGTGTTCTCCGCGGTTTTCCTCGCGCTTGCCGCCGTATTCTTCTTCGTCCGGCTGCCGCACGTGGGAGAAGGGAAGATCGAACGTGGCGCCGGTGCGCTCAAGTTTCCGCATGTCGTACTCGGCATTATCGCGATCTTCATGTACGTCGGCGGCGAAGTCTCCGTTGGAAGCTCCATTATAAATTTTCTGGGACAACCGAGCATTGCAGGCTTGAGCCCCGTGGAGGCGAGCAAGTACGTTTCGCTGTTCTGGGGAGGCATGCTCATCGGCCGGTTCATGGGCGCGGTGGAATTGAGCGAAATGAAGAGTAGGAACAAGCAATTCCTCCTTGCCGGTATCCCGGTCGCGGCGTTTATCGTCCTCGGCTTCATCAGCGGATGGACGACGGTCGAACACTATCTTCCGCTGCTCGCAGCTTGCTGGCTTTTGTTCCGGTTCGGGAAGGCGAACGCCGGCCGTACTCTTTCGATATTCATGGCCGCGATCGTGCTTCTTCTTCTGACCGCGATTATTGCCGGTGGAAGGGTCGCCATGTGGTGCGTTGTGGGGGTCGGTCTCTTCACGTCCATCGGGTGGTCGAATACATTTTCCCTGGCGCTCGAAGGGACAGGAATATTCAAGAGCCAGGTATCGTCGCTCCTCGTCATGGCAATTCTCGGAGGAGCTCTCCTGCCTCCCCTGCAGGGCCACATCGCGGACATTGGCGGGCTGCAGATCTCTTATATCGTCCCGCTCATCGCGTATTCCTACGTCGGGTTCTATGGTTTGAAAGGCCACAGGATCGGCCGCAATAAAGCGGAAGCGGCGACATGATTTCCGTGTTCCGAAGAGGACCCGTGCGAGGATCTTACATATGAATTACAGCTCAGACAAAAGAACCGTAATGACCCTGGACGCGGGAGGAACCAACTTCGTCTTCACCGCGATAAAGGGAAACGAGCCGGTACTCGATGAGGTTACACTTTCTTCCAACGCCGATAACCTCGACAGGTGTATGGCGACGCTGGTGGAGGGGTTCACGTCAGTCAGGAGCAGATTGAAAGAAAAACCGGCTGCGATAAGTTTCGCGTTTCCCGGCCCGGCCGATTACCCGAACGGAATCATCGGTGATCTGCCTAACCTTCCGGCCTTCCGCGGCGGAGTCGCTCTCGGCCCGATGCTCGAGGAGAAATTCGGGCTACCAGTGTTCATCAACAACGATGGTGACCTCTATGCATACGGCGAGGCGATCGCAGGATTCCTGCCGCATGTGAACGGACTACTCGAGAAAGCCGGGAAACCGAAGAGGTACAAGAACCTCCTCGGTCTGACGCTGGGCACCGGGTTTGGAGCAGGTATTGTCCGCGACGGTAATCTCTTTACGGGTGATAACTCGATAGCCGGGGAGATCTGGCTCCTGCGGGACAAACTTGATCCGACCATGAATGTGGAGGAGCATGCGAGTATAAGAGGTGTCAGGAGAGCTTACTCAAGAGAAGACAATATCAGGCTCGAAGAGACCCCCGAGCCGAAAGACATATATGAGATTGCCATCGGGAAAAGAAGCGGGAACAAGCGGGCTGCAATAGCAGCGTTCCGTGAAATGGCTGAGGCGGCCGGTGACGCGATATCCAACGCGATAACCCTGATCGACGGACTCGTCATCATAGGTGGCGGACTCGCCGGTGCGTCAAGCGTCTTTCTCCCATTCCTGGTAGAAGAGATGAACAGCACGTTCACAAGCCCGGATGGGAAAAGGTTCCGCCGACTGTCGGCGCAAGTTTACAATCTCGAAGATGAAGGGGAGCTGTATAAGTTTCTCCGGGGGGCAACGGTGGAAATACCTGTCTACGGTTCCGTCAGGAAGGTCAGTTACGACCCGGAGATGAGGATAGGCGTCGGCGTGTCGAGGATCGGCACGAGCAAGGCGATAGCGATCGGTGCGTACGCTTTCGCACTGAACTCGCTTGGCGGGTAACAGTCGCCACCAATCGCAGATCTTTGGAAGGTTCCGGGGGGATTTTTTCCTTCTATTCTTCTAACTGAAAAAGATATTCCGTAGAGTCTAAACGGTTCAGGGGCAAAAGACGGTTTCCCGCGATGAATTCCGGCCGGGGGAAGAAGTGAGTCCGGATTCGAGACTCTGTGCACGCCGAATTTTCTGTTTATTGGCGTGCCCTAGAACTTTCTGCCACTGTAACTTTCCCGCGAGCCCGCTCGCTCACCTTGCCTCAAGAGTGGTCCCCGGAGTGAAACCACATTACCGTATCTTGCGTTAATACCGGGGCGCAGTCCGAGCCGTCGTTGCCAGGCGCATAGGTCCAGATTGTCGCACTTGGTGCGCAAACCGCTAGATCGATGCTTTGAAAGGAAGACTCTCCGGCTGAGAGAAGATTTTAAGTGAAATTGACCTAACCGGTGCGTCCAATAGCCCTCCTGAAGGAGGGACATTCGATTTTGTTGTTGACAATAACTTTCGATGTTTGTATAATTAAACCGGTTCAATTTCTATTGAACTGATAAAGTAAGTTTGAGGCGAGATGCTTTTTACGGGCAAGAGCGGCTGAGTGAGGACACGGAAACTCCAGTAACGCGCCCGGTGAATTTGTTTGAGATCGCATCTACAGACGCCTTTGAGACCGCAAGAGAAGATGTGATGCTGAATTGATGATATAGGTGGTGATGCTCGGTTAGAAGTACGAACGTATTTGTGTTGCCGATTCACTGAACCAGACAATTATCGAAGAGGGAGAAGCTCAAATGCCCGGCATCGTGGCGCGAGAGATCGTGGTGCTCTCTAATGGGGTGCGGAACCCGCATCTGTGCGGTTCAACAGGTCAGGTCGGCCTCGATGCCGACGGCGGTTTGCGTGTTTCAGGTTTGACGTGTGGCTGTCTCACACCGTCAGAATGGCGGCTGCTCCAGATAGCTCAGGGTTATCTTATCAATCAAACGGGAAGTGCAGTAAATGCGGCAGGCAGTATGCCGAACCGCAAGTGTAATTGCGTTGCGTCCGTTTCGGCTGGGGCTGCTCCGAGCGGCGAAAGCAAACGTATGGCGGGACAATCCGGAGATTTTTCGTGTCATGACGACACGATTCCGATAACAATGCTGTCGACTGAAGATCCCGTTATCCTCGGCGATCTCCGCGAAAGACTTCGCGGCAGAGGAAAAGACAGACTCACTCCAAATCATAAACCCGGAGGCGGTACCCTTGCAAGCCAGCGTTGAAAAACTGTCGGTAAGGGAAAAGATCGGGTACGGTGTCGGCGACGGCGCGGCGAACTTCGTCTTTCAAACAATGCTGATCTTCCAGCTCCCATTTTACACGGACGTCTTCGGCATCACCGCCACGGCGGCGGGAATTCTGCTTCTTGTCGGCCGGTTTTGGGACGCCATGTTCGACCCCTTTATGGGAGTGATCGCAGACCGTACAGACACGAGATGGGGAAAATTCCGACCGTGGGTCTTATGGTCGGCGATTCCCTTCGCAGTGATTTTCGTTCTGGCATTTACAACTCCCCATTTCGGCGCGACCGGAAAGCTCATATACGCATACATCACTTATATCCTTCTGATGACCGTTTATTCGGTCAACAACACTCCCTATTCCGCCCTCAACGGAGTGATTACCGGAGACGTGAACGAGAGAACGTCGCTTTCTTCCTTCCGATTCTTTTTTTCGATGGCCGTGGCGTTTCTCGTACAGGGTCTGACGCTGCCGCTGGTTGATAAATTCGGCAGCGGAAACGTCCAGAGTGGATGGACCACGACGATCGGTATCTTTGCGGTCATTTGCATCGTATTCTTCGTCATTACATTTCTGAGCGTCAAGGAGCGCATCAAACCGGATCCGAAGCAGGAGTCTTCTCCGCGGAAGGATTTGCTCGGCCTTTTGAAGACAGGTCCGTGGGTTTCGATGTTCATCGCCACCCTATTTATCTTTATAACTCTCGCCATGTGGGGAAGCGGGATGTTCTACTATTTCACTTACTATGTTGATAAGAACGCGCTGTTCGACTTCCTCAAGTCATTAGGCCTGGGACGGATCAGTTCTGGAAACGGCGGCTTCTGGTATGGGATACTGAACACCTTTGGACTCATCGTCGGCAAGGATGCGAGCAACGTTTCTTCGGTAGGCTTCAGCCTGTTCAATATGGCCGGCCAGTTCGTAACGATTCTGGGTGTTCTTGCTTCCACAGCGCTTGCAGCCCGGTTCGGAAAGAAAGTTGTTTTTACCGTCGGCCTCTTCTTCACGACTGTGTTTACCTCGTTGTTCATCGTGTTGCCGGCACAGGCGGTGGGGACAGCGTTTCTTCTGAACATTCTCAAATCGCTTGCGTACGGTCCGACCATTCCTCTTCTGTGGGCCATGATGGCAGATGTAGCCGATTATTCGGAATGGAGGACGAAACGACGGGCGACGGGCCTCGTGTTCGCAGGAATTGTCTTCGGTCTGAAGGCAGGACTCGGTCTTGGAGGTGCAATTTGCGGCTGGATCCTGGCAGCTTACGACTATGTTCCCAACGGCGTGCAAACCGGTCATGCGATCTTCGGTATCCGTATGGCCGCCAGTATTTATCCCGCGTTGACTTTTCTTGCCGGCGTCGTGGCGATCCTGTTCTACGGGATAGATAAGAACCTCAATCTCCGGATCCAGGATGAATTGGCGGAACGGAGGAGGAGTTTTGAATACAGCTGAGGAAGACGTAGCCGGCAGGTCGCGAAGATATCGATTTGCTGTCATATGAGACGGTTAATTACGACAGGATCCGATGCTGGATGATGTTCGAGTTGAAAACCTGACGAAGGAAGCACAAAGCAAAACAAGGAGATGTTCCCGTGAAAGTTTCTATTAGGTCGTCCGCAGAATCGAGACACTTGCTCGGCATCGATGCGGTGTTTGCCTCAAGGTTAAATGAACTTGCGATGGCAGGAATGCTTTTGTTCCTGATGACCGGGACGCTGCTTGCAGAAGGTACTATCAAAGGCAGGGCATTAGACAAGCAAACCAAAGACGCGCTGCCCGGTGCCACCGTCCTTATAAAAGGAACGAGTGTCGGAGCTTCGACGGATCTGAACGGATATTTCATCATCCACAACGTGCCGTCCGGTGAACAGACAATAGTCGTCTCATACGTGGGGTATCATTCGACGAGCGAGACAGTGGACGTCCCCGACAACCAGACTCTCGAAAAGGATTTCTATCTTGAGGCGACGGCGGTGCAGGGAAAAACAGTCGTCGTGACCGCGCAGGCACAGGGCCAGATACAGGCCATCAACCAGCAGCTTGCCTCAAACAAGATCGTCGATGTTGTCTCGAGTGCGAAGATTCAGCAGCTGCCGGATTTTAACGCGGCGCAGGCGATAAGCCGCTTGCCCGGGGTCTCGGTTCTCCAGAGTTCCGGCGAGGCGGATAAGGTCGTGATAAGGGGTCTGGCTCCTCAGTACAATGAAGTCGCAGTCGGTGGAATTACGCTCGCCTCAACGGGAAGCAACCAGATAGGTGCAACTTCTATCGAGGGCCTCACCCCGAGCGGTACGGTAAGCGATGACAGAAGTGTCGACCTCACCATGGTAACTCCTTACATGATTAAAACGATAGAAGTTTATAAGACGCTTACTCCCGACATGGAGGCAAACGCCATTGGTGGTTACGTGAACATGGTTTTGAGAGAAGCTCCCTCCGGACTTCATGGAGATGCGTTGTGGCAGTCCGGCTATACCCAAAAGAGCAACACCTATGGTAATTATCGTGCAGTGGTATCTGTGAGTGATCGGTTTTTCAACGAAAAACTGGGGATCTACGCGCTTGGAGACGCGGAACAGTACGATCGCAGCGCAGATAACATGAATGCGAATTACCAAACCGCGGCTTCATACCTGGATCCCTCCGGGTATCGGCCTGTCCGTGTGACCAGCGTGACACTTGATCGTCATGTAGAGACAAGGCAGCGATACGGCGGTAATCTGATCCTTGACTACAGGCTCCCTTCCGGCTCAATCAAATCGGTCAATATGTTCAGCAGGCTGAACTCGAATGCGAGCGACTACAATACCACATTGAATTACAATAGCATAAACCACGATATAGATTTTTCATATAAGGGAGGAATTACCACCACAGATCTTGCGGTCAACTCTCTGGAGTTCACGAACGACTTCGGGTTTATGTCCGTGGACATCGAGGCGGCCAACACTTATTCGAGAAACCATGTGCCGAGCGAGCCATATTACACATTCTTCCAGAACAACGCCCTCACAAATTCCGTTACCGGCGACACAAATGTAGTCCCTGAAGACATGACGCATTTTGTCAACTACGGTCCGGATACTACGACCTTATTGGGATCGACGAGTCTGTTCAGCTCCGATTATCACGAGAACGATCAGGTCTACAAAGGCGATTTCAAGATTCCGCTGAATGTCGGTTCATTCATCTCCGGTTTCTTCAAGTTCGGCGGCGAATACAGGTATAATTATCATACCAACGCGCAGAGCACTCCGTACATTTCGATAAACCGCGGGAGCGCGGGCAACACCGACATAAATGCCCAGGTCGTGGATTCTCTCTTAGCGTACTATCCTAATCTGAAGTTCGCAAGTACCGGCCAATTACAGGCGTCTAACTTTACTTCAACTGACTCAAAACTTCTGAGCAGTTTCTTAAGTAACAAATTTGGAGGCGTATACTGGGCTGCAGACCCGGCCATTCTGAATTGGGCGATCAACTTTATAAGCAGGAACCCGTCGCTTCAGGCGTACAATTCTGTCGGAGGATGGTTCGATGGAGCGTACCAGAACCTTCCCAATACATACAAATATATCGAGAAATATTACGCTGGATACTTGATGTCGGAACTGGATTTAGGTCCGGATTTCATGGTTGTCGGAGGTGCACGTTATGAAGAAACAAGGGGTCTGTACCACGCCTTCAACCTTCTCGATGAACGCAACCCGCTGGTCCAGCCGTATTTCCCAGTAACGGCTTATCCGCAGAACCATTACTGGCTGCCTATGGTACAGGCGAAGTATGATTTGGTTGAGTGGGCAGACCTGCGTTATTCATATACTCAGACACTTGCAAGGCCTGATTATACACAGCTTTCGCCGCACTTCAATATCTCTGCCGATTCACCTCACCAGGTCTGGGCAGGCAACCCTAATCTTAAACCAGCGCAAGCGTACAACCAGGACGTGGAGCTTACTTTTCACAGCAATGACCTGGGCCTTTTATCTATCGGTGGTTTCTACAAGGAGGTGGCGGACTTTGCATATTCAACGTCGTACCAGCTCTACAGCAAGAGCGTTTACGATAAATTTGGGCTGACAGGACTCGACTCTTTGAATTCATTTGCTCCCTTCCTGACCCCCGCGGATGCCGGTGCAACTTTGAACACCTTTATCAACAGCCGTTACAAAGCTTATGTGAGAGGAATCGAGGCGGACTTTGAGACGAGGTTCTGGTATTTACCTGCTCCTTTAAGCGGAATAGTCTTCGGCATCAACTACACTCACATCTGGTCGAAGGCCACCTATCCATACTTTGATGTCAAAGCTGCCAGAGGTGTAATAACGCGATACATTGACAGTACCAGGAGCGGTCGGTTGGTTTATCAACCCGATGATATACTGAACACTTACATCGGTTATGACTACAAAGGATTTTCAGCCCGGGTATCTTTCGTTTTCCAGGGAAATTCCGTCACATACATCGGTGCATATCCCGAACAGGACGGCTATTCCAACAACTACTTCCGCATAGATGCTTCAGCCAGACAAATGCTGCCGTGGAAGGGGCTTCAGTTGTATTTGGACGCAAACAACCTCAACAGTGAGTCGAATATTTCCACGGAGAATGCAATCGGCGGATTCACCTCGGAACAATACTACGGTCTTACTGCGGACCTGGGTATCAGATACACGCTGTGAAAAAAATGGGTGTAAAGATTATGCCGGGATGGAGTGCCGCCGAACGGAAATGCTCGAACTGTTTGAACGGCGGCGTTCTTTCTGATAATACCCGGAACATTTTCGGGTGGATTTTAAAACAATCATAAAAGGAGAGGTGACATGAAGCTACTTTTTATTGCGCTGCTCTTTGCAGCTTTACCGATTTCCCTCTTTGCACAGACGGATACCGTGGTGGTCACTAGTGATCTTACCGCGAGTACCGAAGGGAACCTCAATAATGCGATCGGCAACGTTATCAAGGCTGACTCAGCCAATCACACCAATAACCTGTCGAATACGGTCTTCATGCTGCAACCATTTGGGTATTACATTCTGACAGGAACAATCACGACCCCTCCGCATTCGCATCTCTATGTTATCGGACCGGACCCGGGTAATACCCAGACGACCTCCTTGCCTCAAATAGTGTGGACGAGCAGCGGCGGCGTGAGCACAACGTATAACTTTGACTGCTATGGCGATATCACGATGAAAAACGTCTGGATACTGTGTGGAACGACGGCCGGCTCTCAAGTTGGCTCCAGTCTCGTGATAGAGGACGATTCCCTCGCAGACCTGAGCGGCAAAGGCGAAATAGCGGTGTTCGACGACTGCATTTTTGACTACATGCCCATAGGTAATGGCGGTGGAGCTATAGAGCCAGCGTGCAAACAGTTTCATTGCAAAATCACGAATTGCTATTTCCGGAATTTCACCGATCCCCACTATAAGTACTATGGCAGACCGGTTTCGTGGACGTATCAGAGTACAACGTGGCACACAGACAGTATCTCCTTTGAGAACTGCACGATTGCCAACTGCGGATATGCCTATATGCAGGAATCTCCCGAATACGCCGATTACGTCTCGTTCAATCACTGCACTTTTCTCAACACGCAGATGTACACGCTGGAGTCGTCTTACTGGTGGAACCTGTCGGTGACGAACTGCATTTTCATGAATTCGTTCCTGCAGGGCGACATACCTTCTCAGGACGGGAGCGCCCAGGTTCCTGTCGGCGGCACGATAAACATAGACAGTGTTTCGACCTTCGGGTTCACGGTGCCCTTCACGGATTCGTCCTCCGCCCCAACTGCGCGGCAGCGTCATATACTTTTCGCCAACTGCAGTTATGGCTTTGACAGCTGGTACGTCAACTTTCTGGCTAACAACGCCTACAACGACACTGCTACTGCGCCCTACAAGATCTATCTCATGCCGATGATGAGCGGCAAGACGTACAGAGAGTTTTTTGGAGACAGTTCGGCCGGCCATAAATCATTTCCCTACATCAACATGGTCAAGATTTATCCGGCAAACTTGACCATCGATACTACTCGGGGTGAGTATGACCCGAATGCGAATCCCGGCTTCATTTTGCCCCCCACCAACATCGACAGCATCAAGAGCTTCTGCCTTGGCAGATGGATTACGGGAGCAAACGTTAGTTGGGCTTACGACCCGGCGTCGGATGTTCAGCAGGTCTGGCCGATGAACGAGGATCTGTCTTACACGAACTCCACGTTGATGACCGCTGGTATGGGCGGCTTCCCGCTTGGGGATCTCTATCACTGGTGGGGGCAATATTCGTCAACGAACGAGTACACTCCGTGGCTGGCACAATCTGCGGCGGAGCATGCCAAAATCACCTCCTGGCTCAATACCGGGAATATCACCGGCGTGAAGGAAGAAAGAGCAACGGTTCCTGCTGCCTATAATCTTTCTCAGAACTACCCGAACCCGTTCAACCCGACGACCCAGGTTGAATATTCCGTACCGAGGAACGGCTTCGTGACTCTGAAGGTGTATAACATTCTGGGACAGGAAGTAGCAACGCTCTTCTCTGGTGTACAACGGGCCGGGAATTATACCGCGACATTCGACGGAAGCAGGTTTGCCAGCGGAGTTTACTTCTATAGGTTGCAAGCCGGAAGCGTGTCCATAACCAGGAAGCTCATGTTAATCAAATAAATTACTTCACCGTGCAATCACGATGACTGCGACTCACTTGCAGCTATCTCAAGGAACAGTGAGTCGCAGTTACCCGGTTGCATAGGCAACCATTCGGCCAAAGGAGGTGGTGCGATCGTGAGGGGAAAGCATTCGTAGCCGTGTGCGCTCCTTAAAATGGTTCGAAGCGGCTTAAAAACCCGGCTTCGAGCAATTAACTGTTACTCCATAAAGACGCAGGATATTTCTAGTCAACAAAAACCGTGGAGGAGATATGAAAACCTTTGTACGTTTATCCGCAGCAGGAGTATTCTTGCTCTTGCTGGGATTGAGCACTTCCCACGCGCAGGAAGTGACGTTCTCTGCCGGACCGTCATTCTCTCCAGCAGCAGGCGCCGCAAACGGCGGCTTTGCATGGGCAGACCTGTATGGGAACGGTAATCTGGATGTCTTTATTCCATCCATCAACATCATCAAGAACAACATCACCACATTCACTCAGGACGCGTCAGCGACCGTAAACATTCCACTTAACACCAACGACGTCGGCGGATTGTTGGCCGACTTCAACGGTGACGGAGTCCCTGACCTGTTTACAACCAACGGCGGCAATCCCAGTTCCGGTCTGTTCTATGACAGTGCCGGGGTGTTTGTCCAGGCAACGGGCACTGGCGATCTCGCTACGGCGGGACCAACTGGCGAAGTCTTCCAGGGAGCTGCGGCAGCACCCATCGATCACACCAATTACCTTAGCATTGCGTATCCCGGAACCTTCACAGGTATTGCCGGCGGTAATCAGGCGGCACCAGTTGCACCCAATGGTGGCGTGTGGCTTCTTAAAGGAGGTCCAACGGGCTTTACTGATGTAGGTAAAGGAGCCTCTGCTGGAAATCTTGCCATAGACACCTCACTTTCATTCGAATCGTGGGATGTCCGTTTCTTCGATGCAAATAATGACGGCTATGAAGACTTACTTATGCCCAGTTTCCGAAATGGATTCTCCAAAGTAGACACTGGATCATCGGGTGCTCGAAAGGGGTGCGTCCTGTTTATGAATGACGGGACAGGACACTTCTATGTCCCGACTTCTGCGACACTTCCAGGAAACCCGACGATCTATGCCATCGATTCCGTAGTGCTTAACGCTGCCGGGACCGCCGATAGCATCAAGTATGCAAGCATCCATCCGGATACGGGAATTATTGTCGACGACACGGTCCGCCATTTTGCAGCCATTGGCGAGCAATGGGGCGACCTCAACAACGACGGTATCCCGGATCTGATACTTGACGGTCTTAATGGAAACGATAACGTGGATGGAAACGGGAAAATCGTTCCCATCGTTATCCTGTACGGAAAAGGGGATGGCACATTTACGTACAAGTGGGATGGAGTACACGTCGTCGCCAACAACGGAATCACGCAGGATGGGCACCAACGCGCGATATCCATAGGCGACTATAATAATGACGGGTTGCCGGACATATATACGGTCGGGGTATTCGGAACCCAGTGGCTGTACAGGAACAACGGCGATGGTACATTCACCAACGAGGCGCCAACGGATGCCGTAGGGCAAGGTGGTGCGAGAGCCGGTGCCTTTGTTGACTACAACAACGACGGCTTCCTCGATTTATTCACGTACACCGGTGGCACCACTACTTTGCAGGTGAACAACAAAAATGCCAATCACTGGGTTGGTTTCATACCGATCGGCACCGGACATAACAAATCCGCAATCGGTGCCAAGTTCACCGTGTGGACTGGAGGGAGCCAGCAGGATCGCTGGATCGCGGCAGAAGGCGGTTCAGCCGGCATGGGCGGAACGTTGAGGGCCAACTTCGGTCTCGGATCCAATACGAAGATCGATAGCGTAGACGTCCGTTGGCCCGACGGCACGACACAGAGCTTCAACTTCGGAGCTGCGAACAATACTCTCGCGGTCAACAAGTACTACACAATTCAGGAAGGAGCAGTCGTCCCTGGTGCGCCGGTGACCGTAAGGCCATCTTGGGCAGCGGGCGATACTTCCTTAGCCGCTACAGATACACTTAAATGGCACCCGCCGGTGCTCGGCGCAGGGGACACCACCTATCAGGTTCAAATTGCTTCGAACCTTTCGTTCTCTTCGATAGCAAAGACTGTGTCTTCAATACCCGATACCAGCACGATCGTGCGACTTGGTCTTTCCACGAAGTACTACTGGCGAGTGCAGGCGTTCGACAATCAAGTGGCTGGTCCGTATTCTGCGATCGACAGCTTCCGCACAAAAGTTCAACCTTGTACCACGACTCCGACGCAACTATACCCGGCGAACAATGAGATGGATGTGGCAAGCAAGGCAACATTGAGAGTAAGCTATGTGGCCACGGCGTCGACGTATCATTTCCAGGTCAGGTCGGACTCCGCGACCGGCTTCAAAAACACGAGCGGATTCTTGGTCAACGACTCGACCAGCGATTTCGACACGACTTATACGATCGCGGCAGCGCTGACTCCGAGCAAGACTTATTACTGGCGTGTGCGTGGATACAATCCGGCGGGATCGTCGAATTGGTCTCCGGTAGATTCGTTTACCGTCATGTACCTCCCTGTGACGCCTACTAAGGTCTATCCGGCTGCAAACCAGGCGAACGTGCCGGTCAATCCTCTGACCCTGAAGTGGCGTCATGAAGCTGGTGACAGCAATTATGTCGTTAACCTGTGGTCCTTCACGAGCGCTGGTCAACAGCTCATGGTCGACACAACGAGACACGATACATCTTGGACGATTCCAAGCGGTTTGAATAATCGCTTCACGTATTATTGGAAGGTGCTCTGCTTCAACCAGGGTGGCGCGAGCGCTTTCAGCGCAATAGATTCGTTCACGAGCGTCATCGAAGTGAGTAACCCCCCAATAACCATCTCTCCGAAGGGCATCGGGACTCCGGTGGGAAGGAGAACAACCTTCACCTGGAATCCTGCAGTGAATGCACAGTGGTACCACCTGCAAGTCGCAACCGCCAGCGATTTCTCGGGCGATATCGTTGTTGATACCACGATGATTCCGGACACGACCGTGGAGATAGCCGATACCCTCGCGGCGAGTACAACGTACTACTACCGCATCAGCTCAATCAATCTGGGCGGTGAGGGAGCCTTCTCAGGCGCGGTGGTGTTCAAGACGGGGACAGGAGTCACGGGCGTGCGTTACGAACCCGGTGCGGTTCCCAAAGACTACGCACTATACCAGAACTATCCGAACCCGTTCAACCCGTCGACGGTGGTCCAGTACGATTTGCCGAAGGTATCGAACGTCTCGCTCAAGGTTTACGACGTCCTCGGCAGAGAAGTCGCGACACTGGTCAACGCCAAGCAGGCTGCAGGGTCATATCAGGTGACCTTTAATATGGACAGATATGCCAGCGGTATCTATTTCGTAAGACTCGTTGCTGGTAAATACGTCCACACCGAAAAGATGATGCTTCTCAAGTAACGCATCTCCCTGTAATATTCATCCCGGCTCTGCCGACCGGCGGGGCCGGGATGATTTTTTTGAAGGGAAAATCGTCGCGATTGGGTTTACAATTCACGATCTTATCAACTACATTACTTGCAGCGATGAAAGGAAACTATTTTCGTCTTTCTTTCCTGATAAGCGCTATTCTGTCAATCGCAGCCCTTCTTTCCGCAGAACCTTCATTCGTTTCAGCCGGCTCGAAGCAGCGCGCCGCGAATGCCGATAAAAGCCATCCGGACCTCTTTGTCCAGCTTCTTGGCAAGGATAAAAAGGATGTGGAAGCGAAAATAGGGTCGGCATTCAGCCAACTCTTTTTCGGCGACGACAGCACTCAGCGCATATATTATCCCGCCGGCGACGGCACGGGTTACGTCGAGGATATTGCTAACCATGACGTCCGTACGGAAGGAATGTCTTACGGTATGATGATTGCCGTTCAAATGGACAGGAAAGATGTGTTCGACAGGATTTGGAAATGGGCGAAAACACACATGCAAAATAAATCCGGGCCCCACGAAGGATATTTCGCATGGCACTGTAATACAGACGGAACGATGCTCGACTCGAACGCGGCTTCGGACGGAGAAGAGTGGTTTGCAACGGCTCTCTTCTTTGCTTCCGCGCGTTGGGGGAATGGGGAAGGAATCTACGATTACCGCAAAGAGGCGAACGGGATACTGAACACGATGCTCCACAAGGAAAACGAACCCGGGCACGATGGGGTAACGAATATGTTCAACAGAAAGGAGAAGCTGGTCGTGTTCGTTCCGACCGTGCATGCTGACGGTTTCACGGACCCCTCTTATCAACTTCCGCATTACTACGAGCTCTGGGCGAAGTGGGCAGAGAAGGATAACGGCTTCTGGCGCGAGGCTGCGACATCCAGCCGCGAACTTCTCAAGAATGCCGCCAACCCGACGACTGGACTTTCTCCCGATTACTGCAACTTCGACGGGACGCCGGTGAAGTGGTGGCGCGGCGGACATGAGGATTTTCGGTTCGATGCCTGGCGCGTCGCAATGAACGTCGCCATGGATCACGAGTGGTTTGGAAAGGACGACTGGGAAGTAACCGAGTGCAACAGATTGCTGGATTTCTTCAGCCACAAGGGGATCAACGACTACGGCAATCAGTACACCCTGGACGGCGATGAGCTTGGAAAGGATCACAGCACGGGGCTCGTCGCGATGAACGCCGTTGCGGCACTTGCGTCGACTAATGAGAACAGGAAGGATTTTGTGGAAGCGCTATGGGACGCTAAGATACCGCGCGGATACTATAGATATTACGACGGAGTGCTGTATATGATGGCGTTGCTTCAGGTGAGCGGGAATTTCAGGATTTATGGTCCGATTGAAAAATAGAAATAAGAAATTAGAAATCAGAAGCAAGAAGTGCGATGTGGGATGACAGAAGTGGAAGGTAAGCTGAATAATGGAATTTGGGAGTGATGGATCGATGGATAAATGGATTACCAAGTCCCGTAGGGACGAGATGTTCGTAGCCCGCAGGGGCGACACATTTGTACAGAAAGCCGTTCAACAGCCGATGAGAACCGCGTCAGGGGTGAGATATGAGATGGATGTCATAGGTCGGAATTTCCTGTTGAAAATTCTTTTAATCACCATGTTTGTTTCTCCCGCGAGTGTTTTTGCCATTGGTGGGAAATCATATGTCCGCTTTGCGAGCGCGGCGGGTGAATTTCCGTTGTCAGTGTCAGGCAAGTCCGCGCCGATCTGCGTGAGCTCTAAGGACTATTCCGGTGTGCGGCTCATTGTTGATAGATACTTCAGTCACGATATCGCGAACGTCACCGGAGCGAAACCCGGCATTTCAGTCGACACACTACCCCAGTCGAAGGACGTGGTGATTATCGGGACGATCGGGAAGAGTCCGCTGATAGATGAGCTGATAGCGGGGAAGAAGATAGATGTAAGCGGTATAGAAGGAGAGTGGGAATCATTCCTGATCGAAACGGTCGACAATCCGTTCCCCGGAGTCGACCGGGCTCTGATTATTGCCGGAAGCGATAAACGCGGCACTATTTACGGGATGTTTGACATTTCGGAGCAGATCGGCGTATCGCCGTGGTATTGGTGGGCCGATGTGCCGGTGAAACATCACGGCGATTTGTATGTCCTCCCGGGAAGGCATAACAACGGTCCGCCGTCGGTCAAGTATCGCGGAATCTTCCTGAATGACGAGTGGCCTGATCTGACTGACTGGGTAACAAAGAAATATGGTTTCGCGCCGCAGAGCGAACATCCCCCCGTTCCACCCGGCGTCGCCAATTACGGACACGAATTCTACGAACATATATTCGAGCTTCTCCTGCGGTTAAAGGCGAACTATCTCTGGCCGGCGATGTGGAACAACGCGTTCAACGAGGACGACACGCTGAACGCGAGGCTCGCGAACGAGTATGGTATAGTCATGGGAACATCTCACCAGGAGCCGATGCTCAGGGCGCAGAAGGAGTGGGACAGGCGGTACATGAAGACGCTCGGCCCGTGGAACTACGCGAAGTTCCCCGACACGCTGAACAACTTCTGGCGTGAAGGAATCAAACGGAATAAGAACTACGAGAGCATCGTTACAATCGGCCTCCGCGGCGAAAATGATACGCCGATGGCATCAGGCGGTCTGGACTCTAATATGGATCTGCTCAGGAACATCATCGCCGCGCAGCGAAAGATACTTCGCGAGGAAATGAATCCTGATGTCACGAAGATTCCACAACTCTGGTGCCCGTACAAAGAGGTTATGGCATATTACAATGCAGGGATGAGAGTACCCAACGACGTGACAATGCTGTGGACCGACGACAACTGGGGAAATCTTCGAAGGCTTCCTGCTCCGGAAGAACGCGCTCGCAGCGGCGGTGCCGGCATCTATTACCATTTCGATTATCACGGCGGCCCGAGAAATTACCAGTGGATAAACACTAACCCAATCTCGAAAATCTGGGACCAGATGTCGCTCGCGAAACAATACGGCGCGGACCGCATCTGGATCGTCAACGTCGGCCACCTGAAGGGATACGAATTGCCGATTTCATATTTCATGGATCTCGCCTGGAACACGAACAGATGGACGAACAGCAACGTCGGTGAGTATACGCGACTTTGGGCTCAGCAGCAGTTCGGCAGTGACTACGCCGGACAAATCGCGGACATTCTCTCCAAATACACGAAGTACAACGGGAGGCGGAAGCCGGAACTCCTCAGCCCGACAACCTACAGCCTTGTCCATTACAGGGAGGCCGAAACCGTTGTTGCCGATTTCAAAGACATCACCGACAAGGCTCAAATCCTGTATGATGAGCTGCCCGAGAGTGACCGCGATGCGTTTTACGAATTAGTTCTTTTTCCGACGAAGGCGAGTTACATACTCAACGATATGTACTACGGCGCGGGGAGAAACGAACTGTATGCGAAGCAGGGCCGTGCGAGCACAAACGACATGGCGGCCAAGACGCGGTCGCTTTTCGCCGCCGACACCAGCCTGATGTCCTACTTCAACCACACGTTTGCCGGCGGCAAGTGGGACCACTTCATGGATCAGCCTGTCATCGGATACACCGGCTGGAACCAGCCGCGTGAAAACAACCTCGACGCGATCAAACTCTCCGAGGTGAAGATTCCGCGCATCGCATCGATGGCGGTGGCGGTAGAGGGTTCAAGCGACTCGTGGCCTTCATTGCGGAACGGAGACCGGAGGCGGGAAGCGGAACCGGCGTTGCCGGAGTTCGACTCCTACAATCGTCAGACTTATTACATGGATATTTTTAACCGTGGCAGTATCCCATTCGATTATTCCGTCAGATCGGGCAAGTATTACGTGCGGGTGTCCTCCGAAAGGGGGAGAGTCGAAGATCAACGCAGGGTTTATGTAAGTGTGAATTGGAGACGGGCCCCAAAGGGAAGACATCGTGTCCCAATTTTCATAACCCAGATCGGACGTCGAAACAGGGTGGTGGTTTACGCTCAAATAAACAATCCGATTTACCCTAACCTGGATCAGGTGGACGGTTTCGTCGAGGGCGGCGGCTACGTCTCCATTGAAGCCGCACATTACGCGAAGCGTGTCGACGCCGGTAACCGCTGGATTAGAATCGAAGATTACGGAAATACTCTGTCGGGCATGAGAGCCATATCGTCCGCCAGTCCGGCGACCGCGGAAACGGCAGGCGTGTCTCCGTGTCTTGAATACAAGATGTTCCTTTTCAATTCGGGCAAAGTCGATGTCGACGGCATCTTCAGTCCGACTTTGAACTTCATGCCAGGCCGCGGTCTGCGATACGCGATCTCGTTCGATAACTCTCTTCCCGACACCGTCACTCTCGTTCCGGCAGACTATGTCGCTGGGTACGGGAAGGACTGGGAGAAGTCCGTCGAGGACAACGTCCGCCACAGCATTACATCTTTCACCCTGGACAAACCCGGGTATCACACGCTGAAGGTGTGGATGGTAGATCCGGGTGTAGTGTTGGAAAAAATCGTCGTCGATCTCGTCCCGAAAAGCCGGGATCCCTTCGGGAGCGGTGTCAAGCAGAGCTACCTCGGTCCGCCTGAGAGCTTTCATCGCGATGTAAAGAATGACAATCAGGATTGAAGAGCTGATTTGATGAAGAGTCTACGCAGATTCGATGACACAATCCCGCGTTTAGTGCCGGTTTTATTATTGCTTGCCGCCGCCCTGTTTTCGGTCTTCGTTCAGGAGGCGTTTGCGCTCGGCGCGGGATCATACATGACCTCAAAGTATGAGCCGGGGGAATTCGTGCTTTCCGCGTCGGGCAAATCGGCGCCGCTATGCGTCGGCTCGGATGATTATTGGGGAGTGGCTCGCGCCTTAACAGACTTGCAGTCCGACATTGAGAAAGTCACCGGCGCAAAGCCTGAAATCTATACCGACGGACTTGCGTCGGCGAGGGAAATGGTCATTGCCGGCACAATCGGGAGAAGTCAATTAATAGATAAGCTCATCAGAAACAAAAAATTGGACTTGCGCGAGATAGAGGGAAAATGGGAATCGTTCATCATAAAAGTTGTAACGAAGCCGTTCCCGGGTGTCGATCGCGCCCTGGTCATTGTGGGAAGCGACAAGCGAGGGACGATCTACGGCATCTATGACGTCTCCGAAAAAGTAGGCGTTTCACCGTGGCACTGGTGGGCAGATGTGCCGCCGAGACATCTCAGTGCCCTGTACGTGAAACCCGGGACATTCGAGGAGGGTCCGCCATCGGTGAAGTATCGCGGTATCTTTCTGAACGATGAATGGCCCGACCTGACCAACTGGATGATCCACACCTACGGCTATGCAAAACAGAGTGTGATTCCTCCCGTACCTCCGGGTGTCGCGAACTACGGTCACTTGTTTTATGAGAGAGTGTTTGACCTCCTTCTCAGGCTGAAGGCGAACTATCTCTGGCCGGCGATGTGGAACAACGCGTTCAACGAGGATGACACGCTTAACCCGCGCCTCGCGAACGAGTACGGAATAGTGATGGGGACGTCACATCAGGAGCCCATGCTCCGCGCGCAGAAGGAATGGGACCGGCGATACAGGAAGACGCTCGGATCGTGGAACTACGCCAAGTTTCCTGATACACTGAACAACTTCTGGAGTGAAGGGATCAGACGGAACAAAGACTTCGAGAGCATTATTACGATTGGGTTGCGTGGGGAGAACGATACGCCCATGATTCCCGGCGGCAGCCTTACGCAGGACACAACTCTTCTCGGCAACATCATTCGGGAACAGGAAGATATACTTGCACAGGAAATAAATCCGGATGTGACAAAGATCCCGCAGCTGTGGTGTCCGTACAGTGAGGTGTTGGGGTATTACAATGCGGGATTCCGCGTGCCGGACCACGCCACGATACTCTGGCCGGACGACAACTTCGGGAATATCAGGAGACTCCCGACCGATGTGGAAAGAGAACGAAGCGGCGGCGCCGGTGTGTATTACCATTTCGATCTCCACGGCGGACCGAGAAGTTACCAATGGATCAACACGAACGCGCTTCCCCAGATTTGGGACCAGATGACGCTGGCTAAGGAGTACGGCGCGGACCGGGTATGGATCGTCAACGTCGGTCATTTGAAGGGATACGAGCTCCCGATTTCATATTTCATGGACCTTGCATGGAATACGGGCCGATGGACTAACGAAAACATCGGCGAATATGCGCGCATGTGGGCACGGCAGCAATTTGGTCCCGAGTATGCAAGCGAGATTGCCGACATTCTTTTGAAATATTCGAAGTACAACAGCCGGAGGAAGCCGGAGCTGCTGAGTCCGAAGAC
>JAJYJD010000015.1 GCA_021789755.1 Bacteroidota bacterium | reverse complement strand
TTTTGAAAAGCTCTATGGCTGTTCACATCGTTTGTGTTCTGAGAAAGGATCGTGGCAATAAGAAGTTCGAGCGGGTCAGGGAGCTTGCTTTTCCTTCGTGGAACGCCGAACAGGTCGCGCAGCCTGGAGGCGACAACATTGAGTCGAACTGTAGTACGATCGTTCTTCCGGTGCTTCTTTATATTTTGGTGCGCCAACTTTCCGGGGCTTATTCCAGTTTGAACACAAAGGTAGCGATCGCTCTTTGATTCACCTGCGGATAGCCCCTGGACAGTTTGCTGAACTGCCAGGTCCTCATAGCAGTCATGGCCGCCTCCTCGAGCCGTGAATCCGACTTTTCCACAGGTACCATGGATACAACGTTCCCCGCCGGATTCACAATTATGCTGATCTTGACGATGCCGCCGTGCTGAACACCGGAAGGAAACAGCGGCCTGTTACCGGCAAGCAGGGCTCTGGACACGCCGCTCCATGATATCGCGTAAGGTGTGCCTACCGACGAGTTGTTTGCCGGGTTGCCCGGAACAAACCTGTCTCCGAACCCGCCGCCAAATCCCGGCTTCCCCGTGAGTCCTGAGCCGGCACCTGTCGTGTCGCCGATTGTCGCCCCCACTCCTCCGCCCGAGCCCTGACCGGCCGCAGCATTTCCGCTATACCCGTTCACAGTATCGAAGTACACCGGCTTGCGGCTTACGCCGACAATATCGTTCATACCCGGGCCTTGCAGCGAGCGAGGGACAATAGAGGCTTTGGGGTTGATTGAGCTCCTGGGACTGGCGGATCTGTTTGCGGCCGTAATTCCATAAGCAGCGTCTGCGTTTCTCGGTATTGTTCCTTCTCCCCCGCCCGAGCCGGAGACATCCATCCCGGACGATTGCCGCCCGACAATTTTCATCTCCATAACTTTGTAGGTGACGTTCACGGGAGGGAGGAGCACGACAGTGACTACAGGCGGCTTGCTCAAGGCAGGTCCATACGCTATCAACATTATAAATATAACGACATGCACACAGATAGCGAGCAACATGCCGCTATAGAAGTTCTTCTTATAAATCCGTTTGAGCTCGTACTGCCTGAAGTAGTACGAGCCCGCTATACTGCTCGGCCTGTCATTGAGCGGGTACAACCCAAACATCTGTTCCGACTTTTTTCTTCATATTCTCCACAGCCGCGATAGCCCTGAGCTTCGTGTCAAACGAACCTGCGCATACTCTATACCACTGACTGCCGTTAGAGCCCTCACTTGTAAAGATACGGGCATCGATGCCCTTCTTCTTCAGTGCAGCGACATATCTGTCAGCTTGTCCGCGAATTTTGAATGCGGATACCTGCAACGCGAAGGCACCCGTCTGTTTCGCGACGGATACAGATACAGCCGGCTTGGCAGGTTGTGTCTTTGCAACTGGAGCGGGGGCAGAAGGCGGCGGCGCCGTCAGCTTCGTCACCGCGATCTTGTGCTTGATCGGAAACTTGAGATAACCTGCTCGATTCAACATATAGAGCCCCCCGCCGATTCCGGCAACCAGAATGACGATGATGACGATCCACAGAAGTCGGGAATTACTCGTGGGGTCGTCTATGTATGCGTCGTCATCTCTCGAGCTCTTGTGGGATCCGGGATCCGGCTGGTTTTGCTGCGGATTCTCGTTCGGTTCATCCTGAAAGTTCAGATTACCCATTATGTGTCCCTCCTCGATTGGTTAGACATCTTCGCACTAAAAGTGCGAAATATTTCTAATTGATTCAACGGCATTCCATGCGAAGTTGATCCGGATTACATTCCATAAGAACTACTTTTCATAGGATTGTGCTGCTGATCCCCAGATAGAGCGTCATTGGGAACTCCTGATATCCCTGCCAGATGAAGTATCTTTCGTTCAGGACATTGTCTCCGCCTGCAAAGACTTGAACCGGGAGTCTTGAAACTTCGAAATCGTATGCCAGCCGAAAGTCCAGCAGGCCGACTGGGTTCAGCTTTTCGGATAGTCCCAGGTCCGCATAGCGTGACGAAAGAAAAAGTACCGATGCACTCGCGGTGAATTGCGGCGTGATTTTGTAAGCCAACGCCAAATCCGCGTTGAAGGGGGAAAGGTTCGGAATTGACGAGAGAGAATCAACCTTCCCACTCTGATACCGGAGCGTGAGGTCAGAAGAAACGCTGCCTTCCCTGTAGCCGACTTTGAGTGAGAATGACAATATGGAACACTTACCTGAATACAAAAGAGAGGTCCTGTTTACAGAGTTCGAGACAAATACCGGAAAGTATTTCGAGTTCCGGTAATCTATTTGGGGCGCCAGCGTAATTCCGTGATTCAGAGCTACAGTGCTTCCGAGTGTAAAATCGGCATAGTCCTGTGTATTGACCAGCGTAAGCACGCCGTCAGCATACGGATCCGTCGTTAGAAATTCCGATAGATTAGCCTCACGGACAGTGGCGCTGAAACCGGCAAACAACGAGACCGTCTCATTGAACCTGTAATTCAGCCGGGCGTCCGGATACAGTTTCGCAACTGTGTTCAACGAATCGTCGCGATACTGGAAATACGTAAGCCCAAGCGAGTAGGAAAACTTTCCCAGAAAAAGAGTACTGCCGTAGCTCGCACCGAACACAAGATCGTACAATGAACGATTGATGCTCCGCACAGCCACAGGAAGCGGCAATGCAAGGACTGGATTCGTTGAAGAAGCGCTGAGCGTGTGGTCTCCGAGAAGGACTGCGCCACTAAACCCCAGCCAGCCGGAAGATAATTGCACCTGAGTGCTTGCCTTCAGTTTTAAGGACGACTGTGTGTTGTCCCAGTCGTCGGCCAGTGAGAATCTGTTGAAGTTCAAAGCAAATGCCAGCGGCAGTTCGTCGAGATACATATCGGAGTTGATTCCAAACCTGACTTCATCGGTGCTTCTCTGAAGAAACCGGGGCGATTCTCCGTAGAGCGAATAGCTTGAACGGGAATATCCCAGATTCATCGAGTTGCTTGACTTGACGCCACCGTCCACATTCAGGTCCTTGGAAATCCCGCCCTGGATCGAAAAGTCTCTTCGCATCGTGTTTGAGATGAAACCGGAGGTATAATCTCCGGAAAGGCTGCCGCTGAAGTTGAAGCCGCCGACGCTCGCGATTCCGGATGCCAGATACCTCGCGCTTGAATAATGTCCTATTGAAGCCCGGACGAAAAGGCTCGAGGGAGGCTTACCCTCGGCGTTGTACTGGTCGCCCAGTGAGCGATAAAGCGGGACACCGACTTCCACTCCGGGCAGCTCCTTGCCCTGAAAATACGATGAGTCGATTTCTACGGTCGGTTTGTCCGCCCTCGGCAGTTCGATCTGAGCCCTGCCGGTAATGACAAACTCAGGAACATTTACGCTCGGCATAGTCGTATCGGGTTTGAAGCTCGTGACAGGAGGGGACTCCACCCCCTGTGCTTTCGCCGCCACCGCGAAGGCCGACAAAGCCAGGATTACTCCGATGACTCTCGATTTCACCTTTCCACTACCAGCTTGGGAATACTGGCACCGCGGTGGCAGGTAAAGCAAGTGACCTTCTCCATGCGCGGTCCGTCGAGATAATTCTTGTCGATATTCGCGACCATCTTTATCATCACTCGCGCCGTCCTCTTCTGTATCTTCTCGTCACTCGCGAAATTATCGGTGTTGTGGCAGAAATCGCACTTCACCCCGAGCGCCTCCGTGAATCCTCGCATTACGTTGAGAAGTTGATCGCGGGAGTGTACACCCCGCAAAACCTTAAGGTTGTCTCCGTAAGTATTGGCCGTGTCGGCAGAAAGGATCTGTGCCGTCACGAAGTCGGCGTATTGCGGCTTGAAGTCCGGCGTCTTAGTCACATCCGACGAAACTATGAGTGCGAGCACGATTATTGTCACAAGCACACCGTAGACAACCGCGGTTTTGTTCATCTATACGATTCTCCTAGTTGGATTTCAACCTTTTCAATTTTTCCCTGGCCTCCTTCGTAAAAGAATCCTGGGCTCTCCCCTTTATAAATTCTTCCAGGAGAGACTTCGCCCCGCTTATGTTGCCGAACTTCTGCAGGCAATCGGCCAGCTCAAGCTGAGATTCCGCTACGATATCCGTGAAACTCGGGAACACATATTTTACCCGCAAAAAAGCAAGTACAGCGTCAGAGCTGTCACCTGATGAGCAGTAGTACTCGGCGACGTGGAGCTGAGCCTGAGCTCCCACGAGGTCATCCCGCGTCTTTGCCACGGAGTTCGCAAGCGAAATTGCATCGGTCACCCGGCCTCTGCTGAAATAAATCTGACCCAGCATTACTTTAGCCTCTGCCCTGTCCCCGTCGTTGACGGAATCCGATTGCGAGAGCGCCGCCTTGGAGAAATTCGACTCCGCCGCAAGAGTGTCTCCGTTCTGCAGGCACAACTTTCCGAGCTCAACTTGTGCGGGAGTGCTGTACTCATTGGCGCTCGATGCAGCTTCCGTGAGAAGCTTCTCGGCATCGGCGTACTCCTTGCGGGCAATGTAGATTTCGGCAAGCTTCACCTGCGCAGCGGTCGTGTATTCGTTCTCGGGAGTCTTCTTTATTAGATCCGACAAGAACCCGACAGCGGAATTATTTCTGCCGAGTTCCATCTCGACCAGCGCAAGGTTGTAAAGAGCCTTGGGCGCGATCGGGCTCTGCGGAAATTTTGCCCGGAATTCCTTCAGGTCCCGTCCGGCTTCAACATAATTTTTCTGGTTGAGGGCGTACTCCACTTTCTTGTAGTAGATCCGGTCGACGTTGGGAAGATCGGGATGGTCTTTTACAAAGTTGTCGATCACACTTTCCGCTTCCATCGTTCTGCCGAGTACCGTGTAGCAATACTGCATCCCCACTATCGCATTGTCCACGTAGACGCTTGTCGCATACTTTTCAAGAAGCTGCCGGTAACTGACGAGAGCGCTCTGGTAATTGCCCAAATTGTAGTATGAGTCGCCCTTGCTGTAGAGCGCGCGGGCTGCGACCGCAGTCCCGGGATAATCGTCTGCAACTTTGCTGAAATTCGTAATCGCGTCCGTATAGTCTTTTTCGGAGAAATAAACCCATCCTGTGGCATAAAGGGCGTCCGGGGCGATGGACGATTGCGGATATTTACTCAGCACAGACCGGAAAGCGCTCACAGCCTGCGTGGCTTGCCCGAGCCGGAAATACGACTGACCGACCTGGTATGAAGCATACGCCGATGAAGTATCGCCGGCGAATCTCATTGCGGCGTCCTGATAAACTTTCAGTGCGCGCTCGTAATCTTTGTTGTAATAGAAGCAGTCACCCATCCTCAAATACGCATCGGAGAGCTCAGACGACGAAGGATATCGCGCGATGAAATCCTGAAATGTCTTGGCCGCTTCCACAAAATCATTTGAAAAATACTGTGAATAGCCGATACCAAGACGAGCGGTTTCAGACCGCGAGCCACCCGGAAATTTCTTTAAGTATGTCTGGTAATCGGCAATTGCACGCGAGTAGTTGCCTCCACGGTAAAAGGATTCCGCGGCCATATAAAGAGCATGGGCCTTGGCGCTGTCTGAACCAGCGATGTCGGCGGCCGTCGTGTAAATCTGAGCGGCACCCTGATAATCGCCGGCAGCATACAACGCCGCAGCGTAATCAAAATGCGCGTTGAGCGACTCGCGTCCCTTCAGTTTAGCGATAGCGTTCAGGAAATAGAGCTTGGCATTCGCGTAATCGTTCCCGGCGGCAGCTGAAATCGCGGCGTTTTTCATCGATTCGGCATACATTCCCGAGTCTTTCGACGCGAGCAGGAAAGCCTCCTGGCTTCGCTCGTATCGCTTGTTTTGGAAATAGAACTTGCCGAGCTCGAAATATGCCTGTGCCGTCTCATTCTCTTTTTTTGATGATTTTGCCAGCGCGAGGAGAGTGGATTCCGCAGAGTCGGTCGCTCCTGAGGCTTCGTACGCGCGCGCGATCTCCAGCCTGGAATTGAAGTAAAGCGGATCGCCGGGCTTGAATTTGCCGAGCAGACTCAGCGCCTCCGGCAAATCAGAGCTGGCATTAATGAGCAGGTCGGAATAGAGAATTCGCACTTCCTGAACATGTGCGCCACCGGTAAACCTCCGGAGGTATTCCGAGAAAACAGCTCTGGCACTGTCCGGCTGCCGGATGGCAATGTATGCTCTTCCCTGGTAATACAACGCCGGCTCCACGATCCGGTCGTCGGATGTCCCTGCAATAGCGTTCGCGAACCTGCCGACTGCATCATTATAATGCCCCATAAAGAAATCGCATTCCGCTATCTTCTCTGTTGCGTCGGGTTTGAGCTTCGTGTCCGGGAATGACCGGAGGAGTGACTGGAAAGCCTGCTTGCTTCTCGCAAAATCGGACAGCTTTCCGTACGACCATGCGGTTCCATACATCGCGTAGTCAGAGAATTGTGAGTGGGGATACCCTTCATAAGTCAGATCAAAGTACTTGATTGCGTTGTTGTAGTCCCCTCTCGCCACGAAGAGCTGAGCCAATTTGTACGAGGCTTCTCCTTTTATCTCGTCACTGCTGGAATTCGAAAGAACACTCTTAAGGAGCTTCTCCGCTCTGTCAAGCTTCTCGAGCTGCAGGTAGATTTCACCGGAACGGAGTTGAGACCGCATGAAATAATCAGATCCGGGATATTTCTCCATTACAATCTGGTAATAGCCAAGGGCACTGTCGTACATTCGTTCCTGCAGCAGACATTCACCTGCAAGGAAGGTAATCTCGTCCCTTCGCTGGGAGGCGGGGTAGTTCTTCAAGAATGACTCAAACTGCTGAAGTGCGAGCGGGTATTGGCCGTCGCGGTAAAGGCCGATCGCGAACGAGTAATCCTGCTGTTCTGCGACGGTTCCACCCGCGACCTGGCAGAAAGACGCGGCGGGTGCGAATAGAACCAGTAATATAAAGACTGCTCGGACGTTCCTCATCTGACAGGAATTTAAAGTCTGACAATAAGTTAATCAAGTTCACTTCCAATCTTACTTGAAGCACGCCCCAGTTTCCACTTGATAAGACTTTGTTTATATTATCAGGGATGATCACCTACACTCAAAAGCAACTGCGTGACTTTTTTATTGCTGCCTCAAAAGAGTGGCTGTTGACGGATGGTGACGGTGGTTACGCCTGCAGTACGATATCTTTCCTCAACACGCGCCGTCAGCACTCGCTGCTCACGACGTCGACGAGTCCGCCGCTCAAGCGGTTCACGCTGCTCAACAAGGTGGATGAGGAAGTGTTAATCGAGGGAAAATCTTACATGCTCGCAACGAATCAATATCCCGGCACGGTTTTCCCTGAAGGCTACAAGCTCCAGTCGAGATTCGTTTTCGACCACTTCCCGCAGGTCACGTTCGACCTTGACGGCCACCAGCTCACCAAGAAGGTGCTGATGCCCAAGGGAGCCGGTACAATCTATTTGCATTACGATAACGATTCAAAAAAGACGATGACAATACGCCTCCTTCCATTGATCAGTTTCAGGTGGAAGGATTCTCTCAGAAAGGCCGGTGACGGTTTTCTGGTCGACGAGCTTCCCGACGGCGTCCGGATTATCTCTGAAATGAACCTTCCCCGGCTTTACCTTAAACTTTCGCGGATCTACGCAACGAGTCCAGAATCTTACTGGTATTACGATTTCATATACTCTCACGACTCCTCGGTTTACAAGGAAGACCGGGAGGATCTTTTCAACATTGGATTCTGGGAAACTGAGCTTGAACCCGGCAAGGGCCTGACGTTGGCGGCATCTACGCGCGACCTTGCCGAATTCGATTACAATGAAATCGAAGCTCGTCATATCGAGTCGGTAGAGAACACGCGGAAAGCGTCCGGACTTCCCAAAAGGTATGTGCATTTGGCGGACTCGGCATCGAACCATCTTTCGAGAAGTCGCGTAATAAGAGGGCTGGCGATCATCAATGGGTTTCCATACGGCGGCGTGTCCGTGAGGGAGTCTCTGCTTTCCCTGGAAGGAATTTCCTGTGTTTCCGGCAAGGAACATTTTGAGCATGAATTCTTTAATGACCTCGTGACAAACGAGGTCGGAGGGATGCTGCCGTCAACGATGGACGAGATGACCACCAAAGTCAATTACGACGACCCAAGGATTCCCCTGTACCTCGCTGTGGCTTTGAAAAGGCATGTTGATAAAGAAGGAAACGCGGATTGGCTAAGACGTTATCTCCCCATAATGGAGAACGCCGTCGAGACAATTCTCCAGGTTAATCTTGGGGCAGCAAGGATCAAGGAATCAGGACTGATCGATATGTCCGGTGGGAAGTCGAACGACCTTCAAACGACGGTTGAAAATGCTGTCGTTAACGCGCTCTGGTACAACCTCCTCAAGGTTGTCGATGAGGCAAAGTCTGAGGCCGAGCCATTATCGAGTTACGCCGAAGCCGCAGCGGAGATCGAGCGCGGGTATTTCGAACATTTCTTTTCCGCCGACGGTACTTACAAAGGCCTGGAGAGAGGCGGTGAACTTGTGTCGGATATGGCATTGCCGCTCGTAATTCCGTTCTCGCCTCTGAACGCCCGACAGCGCGAAGAAATTTTCAAGAGTCTCGTGACGCAGTTTCTCGATTCATATGGAAAGCCCCATCCGCATTCTGTTCCGGCTCATGCATGCAACCTCATGGCGATTTACCTGGCCGAGGCGGGAGCTATGCTGGAAAGCCACAGGGATGAAACGTCGAAACTGGGAGAGCTGCTGACGGAGCTTTTCACGCTCCACGATTTTACCAACTGCCTGAACGGCCTGCCACGATGCACTCTCGATCCGACAGAAAGCAACCCTCAGGACTTGTCCTCATCCGTCGTGACGGCTGAAGCTATCCGGGTAATAAAGAAGTTGAAATTCAGGTAAGCGGGCGGCAACACCTCTTATGTACATTGGGAGTTGCCGCACGCCCGGGGTAAACCGCTCAGTTCTTGAAGACAGCCAGGATGTCGGTGCGTTGGACTATGCGGAAGTCCTTTCCATCCATTTGGATCTCCTCGCCGCCGTATTTGGCGAAGAGGATTTTGTCTCCGACTTTCACCTTCGACTGAAGATCCTCGTCGGTCCCCACGGCTACAACCATTCCCGTACGCGGTTTCTCCTTTGCGGTGTCGGGAATGATCAGGCCGGATGCCGTTCGCTCTTCCTTTTCGTCTTCGAATTCTACGAGGACTCTGTCGTCCAGTGGTTGAATCTTCATTTGTTCTCCGTCTTTGTTAGTCTTTAATGCCAAGTAGTTGATCTATTTGTGGTCTGTCAAATCCGACGATAGGTCTGTTGTTGATAAGGATAACGGGAACGCCCATTTGCCCTGTCCTTCTCAACATATCCTGCGCAGCCCGCTGATCGCGTGAAACGTCGACTTCAGTGTATCTGACTCTCTTGTCGTTAAAATATTGCTTTGCCTTCCTGCAGAAACTGCACGTTGGTGTCGTGAAAATGATAACCTTTGGTTGAGGAGTAAGCATCTCCATCCTTTCTCATGTTGAAGGTTTGACGGTATGAAATTCGTCCGGGGGAAGAACGACGTATGAATTGGTAATCTCGACTGAATTTTTCAGCATCGCGCTGACGGGACAATATTTATTCTGCGACAGGTCTATGGCACGCTCGAGGTCATTAGCCGGAAGATCCACGCCGTAGAAGACATATTCGATATGGATTTTCGTATAGACCTGCGGGTGCTCTTCCGCGACCTGGGCCTTGAGCCGGACCTCGAAGCCGCCAAGTTTCACACGTTTCTTCTGGAGTATCGAAACGACATCGCTTCCCGTGCAGGCGCCGAGTGAAATAAGGATCAGTTCCTTCGGCCTGATGGCCGCGCTGCTCCCGCCAAATTCAGGCGGGCCGTCGACTGTGACCCAGTGGCCGGACTCCGTCAGTCCGGCAAACGTCATTCCCCTGACTTGTCTTACTAAAGCCGATCTTTCTGCCATGATATCTCCATTCATATTTTTTGATGCAGGAAATCGAGCCGGGTTTCAGGTTTTCGACCGGGAGATGGAAAGACACGTTCAAACCTGGAACGAAGCGATCCGAATTCCATCTTTGAAAATCGTTCTGCAAATGCTAATTTAATCATGCCGCGCCTGTAGCTCAATTGGATAGAGCATCAGACTACGGATCTGAGGGTTGGGGGTTCGAATCCCTCCAGGCGCACGAAATTCGAGGATTTCTTGGGGACTGTCACCGAAGTGTCACCACTGTTTTCCTGATTCCCCCCTCTTTCTGCACGGTATCATGGCACAGCACCCGCCGGACATTTGTTGTCCACACTGCCCGGCCGATAACCGACCAACTCCAGATTGATGTAACAATAGTAAGTTAGCGATCTACACAGGTACTGGCAAACTGCCGGCCTCTGTTTCCCTAGAAACGCATTGAATGGAGTGAATTTCGACTCGGCTTCCCGGGCTTTCCATCGACTATCCACGTTTTTAACAGACCCGCGCAAAAAAATAATTGAGGTTTATCCGTCGTGATGTTGGTCCCCGGTTGGTGGATTACTTCCACCAGAGGTTGTCTTTTGGTCACCAGAAGCTTCGCTTCTCGCATACTCCGCTCGGCGTATAATCGTGAGATTACTCTTCTTTGCCCTGATCCCGTGTTACCCTGATTTCCGTGACATTAGACAATCCCCCACGAAACTGCAATTCAATGCCGGTGCATGTCTGCCAATTGTCGGTCGATAAAATCTGCATAAGCTGCCGAATCAATTGAAGACGTCGAGAATACCGAGCCCGCCGAGATGCCTGATGGTCGACAAGTCACCGCCTCCGCCGACGACAGCGCCCTTCCTGACGTAATCAGTGTTACGGGTTACCGTCACACGCGGGCGTGAAAGACATCTTACAGGGGATCATAGCGAAGCCAGAAGCGGAAACTTCGGTTGAAATCCTTCGGGAATGCTGCGGCCTGAATAACGAATACTCTTCTCCGTTCCCGGCAGAAGCGTGAAGAAATTATCAGAAAGCTCGCCCAGCCCTTCATCCAGCGGCATGAACACTCCCTGCATAAATACATCAGACTTCACAGTGATCACTTTTGTCTCGCCTTCTTCGCCTACTCCGATGCTAACATTTGGTTTTTCAAACGCAAAATCCATCCATGGTACAAGAATCCGCTGGTCCTGATCGATAATCCTGCCGGTCTCAGATTCCCTAAAGAGGACATTGATGAATGTATCTGACTTTCGCAGACCGGACAAAGGTATTGAAAGCCCCTTCATTGCAGAGTCTCCGCTCAATCGCAGACTCTTCCTGAAGGATTCACTTTTGTTTCCCCTCAGGTCAGACACCACGATTTCCAAATCACCGTCGATTCGCTTTGCATGGTCGTTCACTAGAAACACCCGTGCACGATCGGTCTCATCGGTGATTATTACTTTTACCGGATTGAAGAATTTCTTTGCCCAATAGAAGAGCGCTTTCGGATGTTTTCCGTAATCCACGGCCGACCAGCTGGAGACTGGCCAGCAATCGTTAAGTTGCCAGAAAATTGTGCCCGCAGTTGCCCACTTCCGAGATCTCCAATGGTCCACCCCTGTCTTGATCGCCTTTGCCTGGACCAGCTGCATCTGGAGGACGATATCTTCAAAGTTCCGTGCGATCTTCACTTCGCCGGACAGGAATCTGAACAGGCGTTCCGTGCCTTCGACCTGCTTGTTGTGCGCTCTCATTACTTCACTTTGCATGTCGCGGTCCGTCGGCTTCGTGAAGTCCCTTATCGCAGACAGCGATGGAGGGGCCTGGAATCCAAACTCAGACACAAACCCGGCAGAATTCTTCAGGTACTCCGCGGGTGACCTGAATGAGCTCCACACCTCCCACTGATGGTGATCTCCCTCGGACTGGCTGTTGGGCTCACTGCCCCCGAACGGGGAAGAGCGCCAATAAGGAACCTCAGGAGCTATCTTCGCGACGACAGCACGAAGTTGCTTCCCGAACAGGGAAGCGCCAGGCATTTCGTCGACCGGCCTTCCGGTTTTTGACTTCCAAATCCACTCGGATTCGTTATTTCCGCAGAAAACCGCCACGCACGGGTGGTTTGAAATCCGGGAGACATTTTTCATCGCCTCATCCCGGACCTCGTCAAGAAACTCTCTGTATTCCGGATACGAGGCGCAGGCAAACATAAAATCCTGCCACACTAAAATTCCGTTTTCGTCACATGCGCGATAGAACTCTTCATCTTCATAAATACCGCCGCCCCACACGCGGAGCATGTTCATGTTCGCTTCACGCGCCGCTATGACGAGCTCGCGGTAGTCTGATCCCCACACACGAGGAAGAAAACTGTCCGCCGGGATCCAGTTTGCACCCTTCGCGAAAATCTTCCGCCCGTTCAGCTCAAAGATGAAACTCTCCCCGGTTTTGTCGCGGTTGCGCAAAATCCTGATCTCCCGGAACCCGGTCCTAAATTCTCGCGCCGACAGGGTTGAATTCTGTTCGTCAAGGACTTCCACCCTGACATCATAGAGCCTCGGATCGCCGTAATCATGAGTCCACCACGGCACAGCGCCCGACAATCGAAGCTCCCGCTTTGTAATCTTTGCAGCGGGGAAGATAAACTCCCAGCGAGTTTCTCCGCCACCGATCGAAATCCGGACACGTTTTCCCCGGAGGCTCCCGGAAACGGCGTCGAACTTCCCCGTAAAGAGCGCTTTCACTCCGCCCTTCGTTACTGCCGCAGTGGATAGGTGGATATCGGCCACGATGATATGTCTTACGAATTCAATTCGAACGCTCCGCCAGATCCCGCTCGCGGCGAGTCTCGGTCCCCAATCCCAGCCGAATGAATACTGAGCTTTTCTAATGTGAACTCTGTAACTATCGAGTTCGGCAAATATTCTTCCATGTTTCTTTTCTCTGGCTATTGCAAAGGCTCTTGGAGAACGAAGGACAACACGAATCAGGTTTTTCCCGGGTTTCGCGAAACGCTCAATCCTCACGCTGTGACTCACGAACATGTTCTGGGTGTGAAGTATTTTCCTGTTGTTCAGGAAGACATCCGCTACCGTGTCGATTCCCTCGAACACCAGGAAGATCGCCGGGGAAGTTATTTGTTCATCACTCAGCTCAAATTCCCTCGAGTATTCCCAATCAAGGTCTTCCACCCATTGAACACTCGATTCATTATTGCGGTAAAAAGGATCAGGCAATGCTCCGGCCGACATGAGGGCGGTGTGCACTGTACCGGGGACAACGCCGATGAATCCCGAAGCAGACGTGTTGACCGACTCCGGTAATTTCCCGAGCGCTCTGACCTGCCAATCCCCATTCAGACTGACTGTGTGATTCGGTTCTTTAGTCATAACTGGAATTCTTTTATTTCTCCTTATTGAGTCGTTAGTTTAATCCTTGCCGCAAGGATGAGAGTATCCGCTCCGGCATAGGGGAAATACAAATGATCCTGGAACACATATGCCCCGCAAATAAAGAGCACGTTATTTACCCCCAGCGATTTATTTCCGACCGTTTCACTACCGGTTTCTGGTCTCATGAAGAACTCTACCCTCTCCGTTACTTCCGGCTCTCCATCGCATTTCAATTTGCAGAGGCCGAGATCATATTCACGCGTGCCGTCCGGGTTGAAGTGGCCTGTGTGGTAAATGGCTAAATATTCGTTATTGCCGATCGGCAGTGGAGGCGCTCCGGCTCCGATCCACGACTTTCTAAACTTAGGTACCTCCGTTGCCGACATCAACATCCCGTCGTCAACCCAATCCCCTGTCAGAGTTTCCGAATGGGCAAGGTGGACAGTCATCGGGTCACGCCCCTCCATCGGCCTGTGTAAAATACAATAGGACCCGTTCAATTTTTCAGGAAAGAGAGCCGCATTCTTGTTATCGATCTCGTTGAGTTTGCCTTTCAAGGGTCCCTTTTTCTCCCATTTCACAAGATCATCGGAGAACGCGATACAGATGTTGATCTTGTTCGAAGTCGATTCCGAATCATCCAAAGCTCGGTGGGAAGAATAGCCTGCGTAAAGCATCACGAACTTATCGTCGATCCTGGTAATTCGCGGATCTTCGACTCCCAAATCTTCATAGTCAAATTCAGGTGTCATGATCGGCGCGGGATGACGGTAGATCAAGTTCAAGGTCGGAGTAAAGATTGCAATTCCAAATCTCGAACGACGATAATCTTCGGCCTTTGCAGGTCTCCCCTGCGCCCGATAGATCACAATGCAAATTCCTTTGAGCTCCTCCAGTTTCCCGGCAACAGGCTCAGGCAGAGAGAGAGACTCAGACACGCGGGCAATACTATCCCGGTCTTCCAGGAAGACACATGCCGGATTGAATACGACTTCGTTTTCCCAATCATGGTACCGGACCGCTCTCAAGATTGGCCGCCCGCCGTTGAGGCGTTCAACTTTCATTTTGTCAACTGAGACACTAAGGTTCATTTATCAAACCGTGAATTTCTTAACCGTGAGATCAGCGGGAAGAGCGAGCCAATTTCGGTTCAAAGCCATTTGGAGTCATCTTCAGGCTAAGCACTCTTCCGTCAAAATCGTAATGATACTCTGCCGCATTTAATGAGGGAACGGAAGTCAGCGTGATCCTGTGAAAGGCCGCACGGACCCTGTGAAGCTCCACCATCGTCAGAAGAGCTTCGATCGTCGATTCCGCGCCGGAATTCCTGTTTATACTCACCGAGTCGATGCTTCCGTCAAAGCACAGACCGGTTTTCTCGAAATAGAATCGGGCACCGGCGGTGTTGTTCCCGAAGAACCATGATGACAGGACACACGCGAGCGTCTTGTACTTAATGTCGTGAGTTATTTCGCAGGCCTCGACAGCTGCCGAAACTGCAGGCCGCACGTCATATGCTATCTGGCCGGAATAATCGAGACTGTCACCCTTCGAATCGCACGACCTGAAAAAGCGGGCTCCGGCCCATCGGGGAAGAAAACAGTTGATATCGTTGATGGCTTTCCTGAACAATGTGCTGTCTCCGCTAAGGCGCGAATATTTCAGTATGGCTGCTGCCTGTGAATTCGCCCAGCCATGCCACCCTTCGCCGTTCGAGGCGAACATTCCGTATGGTGCTTCCCCGCAATCGCCTCTTTGGAGAGCAGCCATGCCCTCGCACAACTTCCCCGCCGCATGCATGTACTCCTTACGACCGGTGGCTTCATACGCCGCATTCAGGCCGAGCACTAGTTCAGAAGATGCATCCGCTCCGTCCCCGTACAGCAGCCAGGTTGGATTGCCGGACGCCGACAGCTTGCCGTAATTCCTGAGGAGCGAATCGACCTGCGGCATAGACCTTTTCACGGCATTTATGACATTCTCGAACCGAGGTCGGTCGGTGTGTTTGTAATACACCGCGGCCTCTCCCAAAGCCCAGAGCGCACGGCCCGCCCACCAGCCAAAGTTTGCCACGCTGGTTCGACCGTCCGTGTTGATTACGACTTTCCCATCCTCATTCTTCACGAAATTATAAAAACAGCCGTTGGCAGTCTGCATCGCCAGGATGAATTGCACCAGGCCATTAATTACGGTTTTATTCTCGTGTTTGTTAAACACTTCATTATAACGGATAAAAAGAACCGCAGCGCGAGCCGCGTCGTCCACGCAGGCAAAGCCTTCACCGTTCGCGACGACAGGCTTGTAAGTAGGATAATCGGCATATATGTCGACAACGGAGACCCTCTTCCCGTTCAGGTCGACATTTTGGATCAGCGAAAGAAGGTGACTCATATTCACGCGGTATGGCTCCGAAGCTTCGGCGACTTTCAAGCTCACTAGGGCCAGAACGAAAACACTAATCCGCTTGATCGACATTGATCTCCTGCATTTCATCCTTGCCGAGGCTCAAGTTAAAATCTATCGAGTGCTCGTTCACGGGGATTGTGACACTGCCGGTGTATTCGTCGAAAGAGAAAGCGAAAAATTTCACGCCTATGTTGTCCGTAAACTTGAAGACCCGCAGTCCATCATTACGGCAAATATGTGTAAACACTCCGAGACGCGAAGGTAACTCCGATTCGATCTCGAGGTCGGAGTACAAAATTCCGTTATAGATGACTACGCTGAGTTTTTCACTTGCGATGGGGATATCGAATACACAAAGGAAACTCCAAGCCTGAGGCATCGAAGGCTCAATTTTCACGGAACCTTTTTCAACCTTCAGTCCGAGTAAGCCTTCAATTCCAAGCCATAGATACGTCGGAGGCATCCATGGGCTCATTCCCATGCCCATGCTCATGAAAGTCTCGCCATGCAGCCTCTCGGGAAACTCGCCCGGGATGACATTTCCGAAGTCTCTTGGCGATGCGGACTCACTTATCGAATAGATCTTCTCCATCGCTTCTGCTACAACATCCGAATAGAACTCTTTGGAGGCCAAGGCAAACCATGCAGTCAGGTTCGGCCATATTCCCCCCATCAAGTTCATTCCGAACTCGGGATCGTAAGTAGGATCGCTGGCAGCGACTGTTCGGGCTCCGTGTTTGGTCCACAGATCTTCGGAAAGGAGTCTATTTACGATTTTCAGCCTGACCTTCCTGTCCCCAATCTCGAAAAGGACGGGAAACACCAGATCTCCGGTAACGTCCCGATGAGGCACGCCCTTTTGGTCAATGTTCAGAAGAAAGAAGCCGTTTTCACCATCCCTCAGTTTTGACAGGATGTTCTGCTCGAGTCTCGCCGCTTCCCTCTCATATCTTTCCGACAATTTGCTCGCACCTACCATTTCCGCCAGCTCGGAGGCGGCTCTCAGAGCTTCGCAACATTCCGCGTTGATCTCGGTAACAAATCCTGAAAGGTTGTAATCATCAATGATATTTCTCCAGCTCGCGATCCCCTCGACATTTGTACCGGCGGCGGTGGAGTAGATGAGACCGTCCTTCATCTGGGACAGGATATAATCCACGGCGGGTACAGCCAGCTTAAATGCCCGCATAACAAAATCGGGATCTCGGTCCAGATGCACATGGTGCCTGAGCGCCAGGATGAACAGAGGGGTGTCATCATTTATGTTTAAATTGTAATCGTGCAGCTCCGGAATGTTTTCGTCCGCGTGGATAAACTCGGTGAGTTTACCGTCGGGATGATAGCAATACTTCTCCGTCAATTCCACGAGTTCCCGGGAGAAAGCCGGCCTGAAGTAGTCGGACCCCATCATGTACCAGGCCAAATCCCGCACAACAACTATATCCTGCGGAGGATCATTCGTGAATCCGAACCCGCTTCTGAATTTATGTTGCACGCGCAGCGTGTTTACTTTCGCCCAGTATATGCCTCTGTTTATTGTCCCGCTTGGAGTCAGGAACTCGGATGTTTTCAGCAGTTCCTCCAGCTTCGCCGATGACGCCGATTCATCATTCATTGGGCTCGCAAGTTCGACGAGAGAATCGGCTTGCTTTTCCCGGCCCAGATACAGCGCGATATTGAATGACCTAGATTCATGAGGGGACACAATCAAGGCGAACTGCAATTCTGCAGTCTCGTCGTCGGTAGCGTGGGAAATCGCGGGCTCTGAAAACCTGGCGACAACGTTGTTGCCGCTCCCCACCTCGAGAGCAGTGAGCGATCCTGATGTATAAGTTATCACGAACTTTTTCGCGCTATCTTCTGCAGGCGGTTTCTTTGTGAACAAAGGAGAAGCGACTGCCGGGAAAATAAAGTCGGATTTGATGAGCAATTCCGCAGCATTGTCGGAATCATTCTTCACATCTATATCCACGAAGACTTTTCCCGGACCGGTCGGCAACGTTTCAATATCTTCGAAGAACGGAAGCGCAACTCGCTTGACGATCTCCAAATCACCGGCTCTCAAGGATGTCGACTGGCTGGAGGGTTCAAATACTGTCTCGCGCGGAGCAACTCCTTTGCCCCCGAGAAGGAAGTTCACAGACAGCTTGCCAAGATAGAAACTATTATTTAAGGAAGACCAAACCCCATGAATATTTGTTTCGGGATCCAGTTGAACAAATGTGGTCAAATTCCCGAGACTCGAGCCGGAATACAGCCTTTCAGTTGAATAAACATATTTCAAAATGGAAATCTCCTATGGAACAATTTTTTGCCCAATTTCACCGATTGTGGGAAATGCCTTCCGCGGAAATGTCCCTCCTGTCTTGAAGAAGAACATATTCACCGATATTCCCTTCCGCGGAGGAAGAAACGCCAGGCGGCTTACCACTGAACAACACTTCTCATCTTTCACGTCCCTCATGAGTGGCAGCGTGTGAACCATTGAGACGCTGGTCGGATTCTCGACGTAATGACGTCGAAGGCTGTCGCAGCCCGACGCGAAATCGGTAGTGTTGTCTGTAAGATTGTTTCCTATTTCGCGCAAACAATCCTCTGTGTCGGGCGGTCCGACGCCGAACCTGGGATCGACTTTCGACCACTTGTACAGATACACCAGGCATGGGAGCGAATCACGGGCGACCATGCCCAAAAGGGCCCCGTCGAAAATCGCGTGCCGCGGATTTCTTGCCTTGTGGGAAAAGGACGAGCCCAGACAATAGTTCAGCAGGTAATCCTTCGCGGCCAGCCTTACTCCGCTGCTTCTCGCCCCCATTATTGAATCGAGCGAAGGATCCGACATTGATTTGAACCTTGTCGAATGCTCGCGCGCGGGCAACGCCGGACCTGCAAACGCCGCCTGAAAACATCCCATCGAAATGAAAATCGAAGCCACAATTCTCAACCCTTCACTCCCGAGGAGATGAAACTTTGTATGAAATACCGCTGGAAGAATATGTACAAGAGAAGAATGGGCATCGCCAGCATTGTCGACGCGGCCAGTTCAGCTCCCAGGTGTGACTCCGCCTCCCCGCCGAGCACGAAGACGGTGATCAGTTGTGGAAGCGTCATCAGCGTGCGGTTTCTGATCACTATCAAAGGCCACAAGACATCGTTCCATGATGTCAGGAATGTTATTATCGCCACCGTCAGGACGGCCGGTCTCGATAGCGGCATCACTACTTTGAAAATCAGACCGAGCTCGCTGCACCCGTCAATCCTGGCGGCCTCTATAAGCGAATCTGGGATGGCAATAAAAAACTGTCTGAACATTATGATTGATACGGCCGTCATCATATTCGGGAGAATCAAACCCAGCAAATTGTCCGTAAGTCCGAACTTCACGATCATGGTGTAGAGCGGTATCAGCGTAAGCTGGAACGGCAGCGTCATTGTAAACAGCAGGAAGACCGTAAGATACTTCGCGCCCTTCCATTTCACTTTCGCGAGCGAGTATCCGACGATCCCGCCGAATACGACCACGCTTCCCGTCACGGCGACCGCAACGATCAGGCTGTTTAGGAACGCGCGCATCACCGGGATCCGGTCAAATACCAGCGCGTAATTACCCGCCGTGAGATGCGACGAGAGAAGCCCCAGCTTCATCACGTCGAAGTCCGGCTTGAACGATCCCGACATCATCCAAAGAAACGGATAGAGGAAGCCGATCGCAAAAACAGCCAGAAACAGATAGGTCACGAAAGTTGAAAGCCTGTTCCTCATTCGGTCTCCAGGAATTTTCTCTGGATGAGCACGGCCGCGAGGATTATCAACGCGAAGACGAACCCGAGCGCGGACGCGTAGCCGAGATGTCCGAACGAAAACGCCTGATTATAAATGTACAGGACCGATGAGAGTGTCGCGTTAAGCGGCCCGCCGCCCGTCATGACGAACGGCTCCACGAATAGCGAGAATCCGTTGATCGTCGAAAGAATGACCACGAGCGTCATGGTCGGAGCGAGAAGAGGCACGGTGATCTTCACGAACTTTTGAAAGGAAGTCGCGCCGTCGATTGTCGCGGCTTCGTAATACTCTTCGGGGACTCCCTGCAACCCCGCCAGGAACATAACCGTGTAAAGGCCCACGTTCTTCCACGTTGCCATTATCGCGATCGACGGCATCGCCAGATCGGTGCTGACGAGCCACGGGACTCGGGGCAGACCGAACTGTGTGAGCAGGTTGTTGATAATACCGTAATCAAACGAGTAGAGCTGCAGCCAGACGATGGTCACGACGACGCCTGAAACCACGACCGGCATGAAATACACCGCCCTGAAGAAGCCCCGGAATATTTTTATCGAATTCAGTCCCACCGCGAAAATCAGCGCGAAGAAGATCTGAAGTGGAATATGGATGACCAGGAACTGGAGCGTGTTGAGAAGCGATTGGTAGAAAAGAGAATCGCTGACGAGCCTCCTTAGATTCTTCAGCCCGATCCACACGGGCGCGGACATTCCGTCCCACCTGTGGAATATCAGGTACACGGAAAATAGGAGCGGGAACACGACGAACGCCAGGGCGAAGAGTAGATATGGCGTCGACAGCGCAAGCCCTATTTTACCCGACTTCCTCATCATTCGTCCCAATCCAGCAGCACTTTGACGTTTTTGACCAGTTCCTTCGTGGCCTTTTCGGGACCGATCTTGTTGTACACTGAGCACTTCTCGAATTCCTGTGAGATGGCGTCGAAGATTTCCTTCTGATCGGGAGTCTGGTCCACTTCGTGCGCGTAAGGCGCCTCTTCGGCGAAAGTCTTCATGTCCGGGTTCTTCTGGAAAAAAGACGCGAATTCCGAAATCGACAGCAGGTCCTTTCTAACGGGAAGCTGGCTTGCGACTTTAAGCAGCTCAAGGTCGGAGCTCTCACTGAGAAGATATTTGACGAATTCCCAGGACTGAAGCGGATACCTGGTCGTGCTGAAAATACTTATACATTTGTGATCGCCGTAAGTATCGACCGGACCCGTGTGATTGTCAGGAACCGGGATGGGCGCCACCCCAAAATCCAATTTGCCTCCGTAATTGCTCCTTATATAAGAGATGGTCCAGGGACCGACAAACTCTGTCGCGACTACCCCTTCAAGGAACGGATCGTAACTGAAGTAGGTCCTCGGGAAATAATCGTGCTCGAAGCATTGTCCGAAGAAGGTCAGGACCTCCCTAACGGCCTGGGTGTCGGCTACCACCTTTCCGTTTTTCGTGAACGACTGCCCATGCGACGCAGCCTTATAAAGCGCAAAGAAATCAAAAAAACGCTGCCACCAGACCGGGCGAATGTCCCTGTATCCCATCCAGTGGTCGATAACGCCGTTCCCTTTTGAGGAGTATGTCAGTTTAGCCGCGTCCGCCAGAAATTCGGAATATGTGAGCGGCGGCTTTGTTATACCGGCTTGCCTGAACACCTTTTTGTTGTAGATCATCATCAACGGGTTCGCCTTCCAGGGTATCTGGTAGTAGTTGCTGTCGGCTGACTCGAACTGTTCCATGTACGACATCCCCACGCGCGACGACGCGAGCGAATCGAAATCCGGGAAGGAATTCAGCTTGACGATTGCCCCGGCCCGGGCATATTCCGGAACGCTTCCCGGCCAGATGTTGGAACAGACGTCGGGCGTCGTCTTCGCGGCGATGGCGGCCATCAGAACCTCTTCCGTGGAGCGGTTCACGGGTAAGGGCTGCATTTCTACATGTATGTCGGGGTGCGTCGCGTTCCACTTCGCTACGAGCTGGGTTGCCAATTGTATCTCCTGCGGATTCGGCGCCGCCCAGTAAACGAGGTTGATCCTTCCCGATTTGTCGCTCCTGCCGCCCGACCCGCTGCCGCATCCGGACAGCGCGGCGACGGCGAGAATCACCAGTATCAACCTGGACAACAACGGCCCATGATTCTTCCGATAATTCGGAATACAGTCCCCTTTCACCAGCATGTCGAATTTCGTTGACGATTCTATCAGAAGCTAAGCTGTACTTTCTCTGTCTTATTTCGAAAGACAAATTTCAGCGTTGAGGTATAGACCCCCTGGTCATCTGTCGTATCGATCCGGGAAGCGGCATCATCGCCTCCGATGAGCGCCCTATGAATTGGTTTTGTGGAGATAACGGTAACACTCCCTTTCTCGCCGTTCATTCCTTCGACCGTTATATCAAATCGGCCCGATCTTTCATTATAGTGCACGCCGTCTACGACACACGCAGCGTGCGCGAGGTATGGAGAATCCGGCGCGCCGCGCTCGACATCAATCTTCTTGCCTTTTCCCAGAACTATGGCCGAGTGGACGTTCTTCCCGTCGACGGATATCCGTCTGAAATACCTTCCTTTTCCTTTCCAGCTGACGGCAAGTTCCTTTCCTCCAGACGTCAGGTTGTACGAGACATTCTCGAATCCGTCCGGAAGTCTCGGGGTGAGAGAAATGTTCCATTCGTTTTCCCTGACGCCGACGAGATGATACAGGCAGTTGAGATACCAGCCTCCCGCCCAGAGGAAGTTCGGCTTGTCGATTCGGCCGTAGCCGGACGAGCCGGGATCAGAAAATCGGTATTCGTAGAACGACGGCTGGCCATGCGGGCTTCTCTCAATCCCTCCGATGCTGAGAAATTTTCCAAGGGCGTTGTACGCTTCGTTGACATGGTTCAATTCAATGAGCGCAAGAATATACCACGCGTTTGTATGCGGCCAGACGGCGCCGTTCATATAGACGTACGGACCGCCTGCCTCGCCCGGAACGAACCGGTATAGGGACGAGAGAGTGTCGAAATTATCAGGCATCGCGTTCCGCAATCCGAGATTCGGATCGAGAAGCTCCCTCTGGGCGGTCTGAAGGAGCGAATCGGACTTCGATCGCGAGAGTACACCGAAATCGACTGCTACGAGCGATCCGGCATAATAATGATAATCGACCCTGTTCGTGTCGATGGTGTTCAGAAGATAACCGACTTTCGAATTCCAGAGTTTGTCTTCCAGCCTACTCTGCAGGTCGTCGGACGTGGCCAGGCACGATGAAGCGAATTGGCCGTCCTTCCGGAGAACAAGTGCGACGTAACTGAACTCACGAAGAGCACGCACCATCAAGGCCGTAAGGTACGACCGAGCACCGTAATTGTTCCCGATGTCCCACCAATCCGGTCTTGTGGAGTATGCGAGTCCGCCAGGCCCGAGATTGGACAACGCCATTTCAGCGCTCTTCTTGAGGATGGGATATAACAGATTCAGCGTCGCGGTGTCGTTGCTATGTTTGAGGTACGTCCCGCAGACTATCATGAACCAGAGATGATTCCAGTTATCCGCCGCCGCAAATTCGGTTTTGAATCCATCGTCGCGCCAATAGTAGGCGTGCGGCAGGATCGAATCGCCGTGCGTGATCGAACGAATGAAGTCCAGGTCGTGCTTCACACGTGGCAGATCATAGAAGACCGCGCCGAGGTCGGTGAGGAGCACGTCATGCGTGAAGAAGAAATTGTACTCCGCCGGACAGGGCATCGGGACGATGGAACCGTTGATGTAATGCCTGTCGGTCGCCAGCATCGCCTTGGACCATAACGCGGTATGCTCGAGGTTTTTGTCCGGAACGTTGATCACCGCCGACCGGTAAACGTAATCGAGTATTCGATCCCGGTTCCTTTCGGCATTTTTCTTCCAGGAACGCAGCGCTTTGGGCACCATTCCGTCAACCTCGCTACTTCTACAGGATCCAACCAGCTGGATAATCTCGAAACTCGCGGACGGACGGAGATTGAGCGAATAACTGAAGCGTGCGACCGGATTGCCTTCAACGACGTTCCTTGTGTCCGGCACCGGTTCCAAGGTCGATTGATCGCCCACATTTGCGACTATCACCGAAGCTGAATCCGTATCGCGATACCTGAAGTCTGCCACGTACAGACCGCCATTCCTCGAATGCGATACCGATGCCGTGTCACGCCACGCATACGTCTGACAGGTTCGAAGCGTCATCGCGAGCGACGTCGCGGCGCGGAATTTCTCGGTTTTCGCTGACGTATTCGTGAACCTTATCTTCACCACCATAAAAGGAATATTGCTGCAAAATTGGTACGCGATTTCCGCCTTGAATCCGCTTCCCGTATAATGAAAATGGGCTGCGTACGGAGTCCAGGAATACTCGCAGGGATGATCGCCGATGGTATCCACTTTCCCGTCGACTTTCGCCGTGATGATGAAGGGTCTCGATTCGGCTCTCTTCCAGTAATCGGTGCTGAGGTCGATGCTGTTCGCGACCGGGTAATAGAAGCTTATTCGCGACGGGACTGGGCGGCTGTCGTGAAACTCGGCACCAGCATAATCTCCGCCGACCTCGATCTGCCCGTATTTGCCATTGAATTCCACTGCTAACTCATCCGCTCGATTAAGCTGCGGCTGCGCTGAAACTAAGTCAGGGAGACAGATCAGGGAAATGAAGATGAAAGGCATGGCACGAAGCAGCGATCCCATTTTAGAACTAAACATCACTAACGCACTTTTTGACAACAAATTTTCCATTCAACAATCCATCTGACTTCTGATTGTTGGCCGGAAACAAATCGAGCAAAAGCACACCCCCTTAAGGTTATCACGCCGATGGGTTCCTGTCATGAACCGGATCATTCCCAGGCCTGCCATGAATAATCGATCGAAGGATAGACCGGATGAGGAAAGGTTCCTCCCTTCCTGACCATGTAAAAATCTACCGCTCTCGGGTCGTTTCTATCCTGGACTTGGATCTTTTTCAGAACATTTTCATTTATCTTAACTTTGTATTGCTTCCGTAACCGCTGCAACGTTCTGAATATTTTCGTTATCATTTCCTGATCTTTATCCCCGGTATTCTTTGCCTTTACTGAAGGCGGCAATTCAATATCCAATCCTATTGATTTACCAATTTGATCTCTAATAACAGCGTAAACAATTTTGTCCTGCCACCAGTCCACCTGTTGCTTTACAATATCAGCATTCTGGTAACCTCTTGAATAAGCCCTCTGAACAAGCAGATGATCCCTCACCATCTGCCAGATCATCTGCTCCAGCGATGCTGAGAAAGGATCAAATCCGCTTTCGTTGAACTTTAAATATTCGTCGCGCATTTTGTACCAGCTTATGAAATCGCCCAGGGAGATATTGCCGTCTGTCAGGGTAACGAGAGTGAGTTCCTTAAATTCATGAACGTTGAGCGAATCAAAGTGCGCAATTTCGCTCTTCATCCTCGCATCCAGTTTCCAGTCGGCAAATTTCATTTCCGGCAGTACGAAGTTACCCATATAAGATCTAAGAATGTCAAAAGCCCTTGCCTGTATTACCGGGTTATGTTCCAGCATCATTGCTCTTACGTACTGGTCCGACAGACTATCGGCGATATTCATTGTAAGAGCCCGTTGCGCATCATATTCCTCTTTTTCAAGTTGAGTTTGCGTCGTAATCAGATCTTTCCACACGTCGACAAGCTTAACGATATACCAGCCATCCGGGCCCTCAATCGGTTCGGTAATGGCGCCGGCTTTCATACTGTCGATGTCTTTGAACATCGAAAGGTTGCGCATCCGGAGTTTGAATTTCGTTTCTTTCAAGGAACGTTGGTCCGCATAAACGGAATCTTTCAACTGCATTTTGAACACAGAATCGAACGGCACACCTTTGCCCAATTCCGCGACATAGAAATCCATACTGTCAAGAGTGGGCGCATAAATCCACTTCAGT
>JAJYJD010000265.1 GCA_021789755.1 Bacteroidota bacterium | reverse complement strand
AGAGTTAAGCGCTCAGTCGAATACTACTCTCATACCTGCGCTCATGCAATCAATTACACAGACAACGAGAGAGATCATACTGAAGATTCAATCGATTCCGGACGAGCGCGGCTTCCGAAATTCCGGCTAAGCCATTGCGAAGTCCGACGGAAAAATCCGGCGTGACTTCAAATTAATATTGTGCATGGCCCGGCAGCCGGCCGATACCCACTGGTGTAATTCGATTACTCCCTTCAATCCGAAAAAGAGAGTCAGGGAAGTCGAAAAGCGGCAGGCAGCCCTCTGTCAAGGGCTGCCTGTCGGAACGAATTAGAATCTTCGGCGTCCGCCGCCGTCGCTACCGCCGCGCCGTGGACCGCCTCTTCCGCCGCCGCCGCCGCCGCCGCCCCGGCGATCGTCGGTGCGGGGACGTGCTTCGTTAACGTTGAGCGCTCTTCCTTTGAGCTCTTTCCCGTTCAGCCCGGAAATTGCTGCCTCAGCCTCTTCCTTTACTGGCATTTCAACAAAGGCAAAGCCACGGTACTCTCCCGTGAACTTGTCTTTAATGATGTTAACACTCGAAACCTGTCCGAAGGCAGCAAACGCCTCGCGCAGCTCATCCTCACTCAGGTCCCTCGAGATGTTGCCGATGTAGATATTCATCTTTACTCCTCAATGTTGTTAAATGATAATTTGACACTCCCACGCGTCCGATTGGGAGTGATAAGGGCTAACGAGAAACGAGAATGACCAGTCATGTGGAGGTCGGCGTGAAGAGGATTCAATTCCCTTGAAATCGCTCATGCAGCGTTACGCCTCTAAAGGGGCGCACTTCGACTGATCTCATAGTCAATCCTTATGCCCATGATAAACAATTTGCAGTCAACTAACAAATATTTTTCTTAACAAAGTGAGCGTTGCCTAACCTGTGTCTGCCCCGGCAGCAACAAATAAGATAAAAATTGGTCTATTTTGACTAAATTTAAGGATGAAAAAGAAACCTCTCATTCTCGTCTCAAACGATGATGGAATTGACGCCCCCGGTTTGCATACCCTCGTCAGGTCATTGAAGAGAATTGCACGCGTGACAGTTGTCGCTCCGAGTATCCAGCAAAGCGCCGTTGGACATGCCATAACCGTCAGGACGCCTCTGCGGGCTTACAAGTTTCACAGGAACGGGACCCTCTTCGGTTACGCTGTCGACGGGACACCCGCCGATTGCGTCAAGCTCGGCATCAGGGCCCTCCTCAAGGAGAAACCCAGCCTCGTCGTCTCGGGCATAAACGACGGACTCAACACCGCTGTCAACGTAATCTACTCGGGGACTGTAAGCGCAGCTACCGAAGGGACGATACTCGGCATTCCGTCGATGTCCGTTTCACTTGAGTACACGCGGAACCCGCGATTCGAGACCGCAGCTAAAGTCGCGGTAATGCTGGCGAAGTTCGTACTTCAGTACGGCCTGCCGGAAGATACGATACTCAATGTCAATGTACCTGCAATCCCGACGAGCAAGATAAGGGGAATAAAGTACACGCGTCAGGGCCGTTCGCGGTGGGATGACGAGTTCTACCAGAGAAAAGATCCGAAGAACAAGAATTACTACTGGCTCGCGGGAAAGATGCACATCTTCGATCACGATGAGGACGTCGACCAGATAGCTCTGAAGTCAGGATTCGTGTCGGTGACGCCGATACATTTCGACCTGACTCATCACCAATATCTGGAAATGATGCGAATCGAGTGGGGCGAAAAGTTCAAATTGAAATTGTGAGACGCCGTTCGGCGGAGCCGGGGCAAATTGACGGAACACACCGCCATTTTCTGACGAGCCCTCGAGCTCGCAAAGAAGTCACTTTTCGATTTCCGATTATTCCAGGATCCGGATTTCGTGCGTGAAGCCGGCATTCAGCGATCCCGCCACGGAACAATATTTCTCCCGCGAAAGTGATACAGCCTGTTCCGCGTCGGGCCGTTTTACATCTCCGTGAATTATGTATGTGAGGTGAATATTCGTGAACCGTTTCGGGTAGTCTTCCGACCGCTCGGCTGTCACTTCCATCTCGAGCTTCTTCATGCCTGCGCGTTTCTTCTTCAGGATGTTCTCGACGTCTATCGCCGTGCATCCCGCGAGCGCTATGAGCACGAGCTCCATCGGGCGGGTGCCTGCGTCGTGTCCACCGTCCTTCGCTGAAGAATCTACCGTAACCCAATGATTGGATTCGCCTTTGCCGACATACGTGTTGCCTTCGACTTGCTTCAACTCTATCTTCATTCGACTGCTCCAGCTGTTTCTTATTTTCCGCCGCTGGCAATCAAGAGGCCGAGCACCGCGAAAAATATTGCACTGATTTTCGGATTACACAAAATCGGACAAGCGCGCAGTGCCTTCGACTCGAAAAATTTGCCGACGAAAAAACCCACGACCGCTCCTGCAACTCCGCCAGCCGCAGCAAGAAGATACCCGTTCATGGCTTGATGTAAGCGTACCCTTCCTCTTCCAGCTTCGCAATGTCGATAACTCCAGCCGGTACAACCCTGCAGCTGCTCAAAACGTCAGATGCCCTGTACCCGAATGCCTTCAGGCTCGTTTCGCACACATGGAATTCCACTTCTCCCGTCGCAACGAGTTTGTCTATCTCTTCCGTGATCTTCCCCGCTTTCTTCTTCAGCAGGAATTTTACGGCAGGTCCGTTGGCGACAACGACCATCCTGATAGTTCCCCTCCCTGAATGCATTTCGGCGCTTTGCATGTTGTGGAGCGCCATTTCGAGGCGAGCGGAATCCGGCGAATCCACATGAAAGAGAATCTTCAGCCGCGGCCCCGGCTGCGCAGCCGCGACTGCGGCTACGAAGAGAATTGCGGATAACGAGGCGAACCCGCGGGCCGGCTTCACTTCTCGCTCGTCAGCTGCTGTATCAGTTGTTCAAAAACAGAGGCCGGCCTGTAACCGATAAAAGAAGCGCGTATGTTTCCCTGCTTATCGATAACGAAAGTTGTCGGTATTCCGCTGATTCCGCCGTAGGCCGAAACGACCTGATCGTCACCCATCATGATCGGGTAGTTTATTCCATAATCCTTCATGAACGGTTTCACAACATCAACGCCGCCGCGGTCAAGTGAGACACCGAGCATCTGGAAACCGTCACCCTTGTACTGCGAGTAAAGCTTGATGAAGTCCGGTATTTCGGCTTTGCACGGTGGACACCAGGTGGCCCAGAAATCGAGCACCACGACCTTGCCTCTGAAGTCGGAAAGCCTCACAGTCTTCCCGTCTGTGGTGGTCAGCGCAAAATCGGGGGCTAATTTCCCGTCACCCGGCGTTTCCATCACAGCGTTCTCCGCAGGTACGTCCTGTGCGGAAGCAGTATTGCCGCTGTTCGGTTTATTCAGGTACACTGCGCCCACGATGAGAGCCACTGCGGCAATCACTGCATAATGCAGATTCTTTTCAATGAAGCTTCTCTGTTTTGCTTTGCGTGCCATATTACTTCACCTCGTCGATTATTTTTCTTATGACTTGTTCCACCTCCGCCGGCGCGCTCCCGAGAGCGACATCCGGAAAGAACTCGGAGATCAGAGTGGGCAGCATGCCGGCTAAAAATCTCTTGCCGTCCCTCTCATACACATTTATCTTACACGGCATCATCAGCCCGATATTTTTATCGGCCTGCAAAACCGCGTGCGCCAGCCTCGCGTTGCACAACTCTATTATCTTGTATCCGGGGAATTCGAACCCTTTGTCCTGAAGGGTCTTCTGCACGTCATGAACATAAAGAACCTTAAACCCGTTCTCGGCCACTTTTTTCTCTACGCCTTCGACAAGCTCTTCGAACTTGCGATTACTCTCAACGATATAAGCCAGATTCATCACTCTCGCATTCTTCTTTCCTGCTAATTCAACAACTTTCGTAATTTATCTTCAGTCTTTGCGCCGACGAGAAACTCAACTATCTCGTCGCCCTGGAGAACGACTGTGGTCGGCGTAGCCATGACCCCGAATTTCCTCGCTGTCGCCATGTCACGCGAGATGTCGACCTTATGCACCTTGTGTCCGTCCGAGATTAACCTGTCGATGACAGGGGTCTGGTACTTGCATGCCCTGCAGGAAGGTGAATAGAAATAAACCATAGCTCGTCCGCCCGTCGCGATTACCCTGCCGATTTTTCCGCCCATAGGCTCGACTCTCTTCCCCTTGTTTCTCTTGCTTCGCAGTACAACCAGATACTGCATGCCCATGAACGCAATGAAAATTCCGAGAAGGATATAAACCAATATCAACATACTTCAGTCCTCTTTGACCATTCCGAGCGTGAAACCCATCAAACCGCCGTACATGGTACTCACGTACGGGTTGCTGGAAATCGGGCACGTGCCCGTCGAACACCCTATGAAACGATAATAGGCGTAGCCCGCGATTGCACCGACGGCGACGAACACGAGCCTGGTGAGATTTTTCTTCGAGGTGAGCTTTTTGAGTGTCACAGTCCTCTAGGCCTTTTTCGCAACGATCGCATAATAGCGCGGATTGAGAATAACTGCCTTTGTTGCTTTCAACCTGCTTTTGGCAAGGAATGCCTTCACCTCAGCCGGTGTCAGACGCTCTTCAATCGGCGGGCCATAGCGCAAGGACTCCTTTCTCCAGTCTATTATCAGGAGTGTCGCTTTGGGCTTCATTATCCTGCGAATCTCTTTGAGGAACCTGACCGGCTCGTTCTCATGAAGAATTGCGCTTGCAATGACGTAGTCCACCGAGTTCGACTCGATTTCAAATCCATAACCGTCGGTCGTGTGAACAAGCACGACGTTGGATGGCGGGTTCCGTTTTCCAAGCACCGCCAGCATATCTTTGGACGCGTCGACGGCATATGCCACCGCGCCTTTGCCGACAATGCGCGCAGCCGGGATCAGGAAATAGCCCGAGCCCGAGCCGATATCGGCCACCGTCATCTCCCTTTTCAGGCCGAATCTCTTCAGGGTAGTCGAAGGAGGAAGGATTCTTCTCCTGTATGCCGAGTCAAGTCTTTTATGGTGCTTCGCCTCGAATCTATGTCTATGCATTTCCCACTTTCGATTTTTGGTATTCATCTACCATTGCCGCCACCATCTTGTCGGTCAGCGCCATAATGTTGCCGCAGCTGCCGCAGTTGAAATAGAATATGCTCCCACAGCATCCCATCTGCGGCTTCATCAGAGA
>JAJYJD010000264.1 GCA_021789755.1 Bacteroidota bacterium | reverse complement strand
GAATCAAGCAATTGCCTGCTGATTATTTCAATTGAATCCGGATTAGGCTCGCCCGAAAGATTTGCGCTTGTAGAGGTGATCGGGATCCTGCATATCCCCAGCAATTCGCGGCAGAATTTATCGCTGGACAGCCTGATGCCGATTTTGCCCGAACCCGCCGTCAGGATCGGCGAAACGACCGGCGATGCTTTAAACACTATTGTCAGCGGCCCGGGCCAGAACTTGTCCATCAGTTTCTCGGCCACTTCAGGAATTCCCGTAACCAGTTCATCGAGACTGCCGCGCTCTGGAATGAGAACGAGTATCGGATTGGATTTCTTTCGCTCTTTTATCGTGTAGACTCTCTCGACTATTTTCGGCTCGAGTGCGTTCGCGCCAAGTCCGTATATCGTTTCAGTCGGATATACAATCACCCCGCCGTCAAGGATGGTCTGGGCAGCGAGTGTGACACTGCGCGATTTTTTTACGCCGACGACCTTAGCCATCACCGCGCTCCAGCAGCTTAAGGCTTTCCGAAACGATCCGCTCAGGGGAAATATTTCTCATACACTCGAATGTACCTATCGGACAGCGATTTCCGCCGTGAATCGAGCACGGCCTGCAACCCAGAGTTTCCGTCTCGACGACCTTCGAGCTCCTATGGTACGGAAAGAATCCGAAGTCTTTAACAGTCGGGCCGAAAATGGCCACCGTCGGGACATTGAACGCCGAGGCCACGTGGATTGGCGCAGAGTCGTTGGCGACAAGCAGCGAAGCGCGCCTTATGATCTCGGCAGAAGACATGAACGAGAATTCTCCGATTGCAGACACGACTTTATCTCCGAGGCTCCCGAAACTCTCAGCCAGTCCGGCATCTTTCTTCCCGCCGATGAGTATGACCCTGGAAAATCTTTCGAGGAGGCCCCGGACAACCTGCAGCATCATCTCGATGGGATATTGTTTCGTATTCCACACCGTGCCGGGTGCCACGACCGCGTAAGGCCGCTCGACGCCTTTTTCGGAAAGAAACCGTGTCGCCTCGTCCCTGTTCTCATCGCCCGGGAAAAGCTTCGGTGCTTCCCGCCGCGGCTCGATATTAACCGGCTCGAGAAGCGAAAGGTTGCGCTCGACTTCGTGCACTCCAAACTTCCATGGCACCAGATGGGTGAAGCCTCTTTTCCACGCCGACCTGTCAAAGCCGACCCTTAGCCTCGCGCCCGTTCCGCTTGCGAGGAGTGCACTTCTCATGGACCTGTGGGGACAGAAGACATAATCATAGATTCTCTTCTTTAACCCGGCCCGCAAATCGAGAAAGGCAGACACTGAGCTGTGCCTGCCGTGCTTATCGTAGACGATGACCTGTGATATATCCGGGTGCGACTTCAGAATTTCGGTCGTCTCCGGAATCGCGAGGAAATCCAGCTGCAAATCGGCGATCGAACTCTTTAGCACCTGCACAAGAGGCAGTGTGAGTATCACGTCGCCGAGAAAAGCGGTCTGGATCACGAGAGCCCGCGTCACTTGCGATCCGCCTCCATGGCCTTCTGAAATTCCGGAGTATGCTTGAACCTCTTGTGAAACCAGAGCCAGTCGGCGGGATACCTGCGTATGAAATCCTCGAGAAGAGCCACGTGCCGCTGCGTAAGCTCTTTTACGTTTTCCTCGGAATCGTCCTTCAAGTCTGTAAAATCAATTCTTCTGAGATCGACTTCATATGTGCCGTCCTTCCTCCTCACGAGAAAGCCGGCAAGCATGTCCGCTCGCGTTCTCAGCGCGAAGGAGGCCGGTCCCTGGAAGGTCGGGACTTCGATTCCGAAGAACTTTGCCGGCGCGCTTTCCTTCGCCGCGCTTTGATCGGCAAGAAGCGCGACAATCCCGTTGGACTTCAGCTGCGTCAAAGCTGCACGGATCGAATTAGACATCGGTACTGTCGAATTGCCGAGATGGGACCGGTATCTGTTGGCAAGAGTGTCGACAGCTTTATTGTGAAAAGGATGTACCACTATCTGGATCTTGCCCGGAAAAGCGGCACCGATTGCAAGCGCGATAAGCTCCCAATTGGAGAAGTGACCGCTCATCATGACAAGGCCGTTGCCCTTACGAAAACCCGATTCCATGAGTGCGCGCGACCCCGGTGAGAAATCGACGAGGTTTCTAAGGTTATCCGCCGTTAAGTTCGGAAAGTATAGAAACGCGAAAAGTACGGTGGCAATATTCACGTATGCTCCTTCGAGTATGTTCTCCAGTTCGCCGCTATGTTTTTCCGGAAAGCAGAGCCTCAGGTTGGTCAGAGCGACCAGCCTGCGAATCCTGACATGCCTGTAGGCAAATCGTCCCACCCATGCCGCCATCTTCTGAACTCTCCGCACCGAAAAACGGCGGAGAAATGCTCCCGCCAGTTTCAGCAGACTTGATTGCAGATGATCGGACAGGCTCAAGAGAAATTCTCCATTGTTTATACGGGACAGGGGCCCTTTAATAGTTCCGGGGCGTCATGTAATTATTATACGACTACTTTTCTATAAAACCGAAACATTTATACTCGGATAGAAATTGTCAGCGCGATGATGGAAGATACTTCCGGCAAAGGACGGGAAAATTCGCACAACGGAATCCAAGCTTCAAATCCCCTTTTCCCGCCTCTTACAAATAGTTCGGCAGCGACAGCACAACATGAATACCGGAGAATATGCAGGAATCGTCAAGCTCTATCCCCGCTTATGATTTTGAGTCCGAACTAAATTCTTGATTGAAGCCCGGTATTTTGAAGTCGGAACTTGATTAAGATTGCGGCTTCGAGGAAATACTTAGTGCTGATGAGATCAGTCCGACGACAATTGTCGTCAAAGATCCTATCATCGTGTACCAAGTCCAGGCGATCGGCGTGAAGAAGAACACGTAGACGAGCACGGCCAGGCCGGCGGTAAATCCTATGATGGCATCGGTTTGCCGTGGTTTCTTAAACAGCACTCCAAGCAGAAACGTCCCGAGGAGGCCGCCGTACGTCACCGATGCTATGGATAGCGCAATTTCAATTACCGATTCCGTGGAATGTATGAATATAAATGCCGTTGCCACCAGTATGACAGTCCAGATCACGCTGAACAACTTCGACAACTTGAGGTCTTTTTCTTCCGAGGTGTTTCTGCCGAAATAAGGCTTATAAAGATCGACGAGCGTCGAGGAAGCGAGCGAGCTTATCGACCCGCTAAGCGAACCCATCGCGCTCGCGAGAAGTCCGGCAACGATGATGCCGCTGACACCGCTCGGGAGCTGATCGATTATGAACTTGGGGAAAATCTGGTCACCATCCTTGAACGGAAAAGCATGATAGAATGCAAAGAGGGCGACACCTATAAGGAGGAAGAAAAGAAACTGAATGGCGACGAAGAAACCGCTTGCGATGACCGCTTTCTGACTGTTTTTCAGCGAGTTCGTGGCCAGAAGCCGCTGCACGATAAGCTGGTCGGTCCCGTGTGAAGCCATTGAAAGAAAGGCGCCGCCGAGTACGCTCGCGACGAAGGTGTATTTCAGGGTGAAGAAATTGGCAAGTCCCCCGCTGAATCCGAAATGGATGAACTGAAACTTCGAATGCGCCGCCGCCGCGGCTACGACGGAGCCCCATCCGTTCGGAAGATGGGACAACATTATATAAAGCGCGATAGCCGCCCCGCCGATATAGACAAACATCTGGACGACGTCGGTCCAGATCACCGCCCTGATGCCGCCGGTATAAGTGTAGATAAACGTGAACACGGTTATGATAATTATGGCGACCGCGTAGACGAACGTGATGGAATGTCCGGTGAAAATCCGGTAGCCGTTGAAGATGATCGCAATCGGGATCGCCGTGGTGAAGAGCCTGACCCCCGTCGCGAGTGTCCTCGTCACGAGAAACACAATCGAAGCATAATTCCTGGTCTTGTCCCCGAAACGGGTCTTAAGAAGTTCATAGGCCGTGACCAGCTCGCCGTTGTAATAAGACGGCAGGAAAAGGAACGCTATCGCAATCCGCCCCACGATGTAGCCGATTGCGATCTGAAGAAAATTAAGGTTGGTCAGATATGCCAGCCCCGGGATGGAAATGAAGGTTATCGCACTCGTCTCCGTAGCGACAATCGCGAACGAGACCACGAGCCAGGGGATTTTTCTTCCGCCTACAAAATAGTCGGCGGCGTTCTTCTGCTTTCCGCCAACGATCACGCCGAACCCCGCAACCCCGACGAGGTATGCCAGCACGATTATATAATCGACCGTCTTGAAACCCAAGTCAGCTCCGGAAGGTGCTTGTAGTCCGGCGGATCCTCAACTCAACTCCTCCGGTGAGAGGTGAATAGCGAAGACTTTTTCGAGCTGTGTGATCCTCAAGAGGTTGCGGACATCCGGGTTGGGAGCCACAATATGGACCTCACCCTTCAGTTCGCGCATCATTCTCTCCGCGACGAGCAGCGCACTGAGCCCGGATGAATCGCACGACTTCACCGAACTCATGTCGACGACAAGCTTCCTGAGTGGAGCTCTGCAGATGACAAGGAACTCCGCCTTCAGCTGAGGAGAAACCTGAGTATCAAGCTTCTCAATATTCAGCCTAAGAAGGGTGTGTCCCTTGTGGACCTCCGTTTCGAATGTTTTCTTCTTCATTTTTCCTTGAACATTTTGATAGTATGGGTAAAACTTTCGTACGCCTTCTTCATGTCCCGATTTTCCGGGAGCATTATCTGGAGATCGTAAAAGTTGTCGCAGTTGGTTTTGGAGAAGCCCGCGCAAATTTTCGCGTCGGATTTCCGGCAGAGGTAAGACATGAATATGTCCTCGGAGAAACTCAGATCGAAAGCGAGGTCGTACTTGTCCTCCTTGAGACGGTAGATAAGGTCATGAGACGGGAGTTTCAGCCAGCTCTCGTCAGCCTGCGAGACCGTTATCACCTCGCTTCGGTATGCGGCCATCTCGCGCATGTTTTCTGCAACAAGCAGGACGACGCGGCGGAAGTATCTCATAAGGGATTCCACCACCGATCTCGCGAGATAGAATTCCATACTGACTCGCGGCATAAGGAAAACAGCTGTCTCGGAAGATTTGATTACATCGTTAAACTTGATCGACTTCTTGATTCGTCTTGTACGGTTCGCCGCATATCTCACGGCCAATCGGTTTTTGATGCCTATCATTTACTCTTTTCAATAAGTTTAAGGAATTCGCCTTCAT
>JAJYJD010000263.1 GCA_021789755.1 Bacteroidota bacterium | reverse complement strand
CGGTTATGTTCAGCAGGAGACCTTCCTTTTCTCCGACACCATAGCCAACAATATTGCTTACGGCGTCGAGATCGCGACGCCTGAAGAAATAGAATGGGCGGCTAAAGTCTCTCAGATTTTCAAAGACGTCGAATCATTCCCGAAGGGTTTTGACACAATTGTCGGAGAACGCGGCATCACACTGTCAGGCGGGCAAAAGCAAAGAGTCGGTATTGCCAGGGCCATAATCAGGAAACCGAAAATTCTCATACTCGACGATGCGCTTTCAGCCGTCGACACCTATACCGAAGAGGAGATATTGAAGGGTCTGAAGGGCGTCATGAAGGAAAGGACCAGCATCATCATCAGCCACAGGGTTTCCACTGTGAAAGATGCCGACTCGATTGTCGTGCTTGACGGCGGTGTAATAGCCGAGTCGGGGACCCACGATGAATTGGTCATGCGGAACGGTATCTACGCCGATCTTTACAATAGGCAGCTCCTCGAGGAAGAGCTGCAGAGGATGTGATGGATTTATGCTGAGGGTAAATATCTACGAAGTCACTTCCTCCGATAAGAAATTTCTGAGCAGAGCTCTGAAGGGCAAATTCCAGCTGAGTTTTTTCCCTGAGCCGCTTAACGAGAGGAACATAGCGACGGCAAAGACTGCAGATATCGTTTCGGTGTTTATATACTCGGTCCTCGATAAATCGAATTTGACGAGGCTGCCTAAGTTGAAATGCATTGCTACTAGAAGTACCGGGTTCAACCACATCGACCTGAAATTTACGTCTGAGAGAGGGATAACCGTTTGCAATGTCCCGTACTACGGTGAGAACACCGTCGCCGAGCACACCTTTGGACTGATCCTGGCGCTCTCGCGAAATATTCACAAGGCTTACGTCCGGACGACCAGAAACAACTTTTCTACGGATGGGTTGGAGGGATGGGATATAAGAGGGAAAACCCTCGGTGTCGTCGGAGCCGGTGGGATTGGATCGCATGTCATAAAAATCGCCAAGGGATTCGGCATGAACGTCCTCGCTTATGACGTCCACAAGAATCATTTCCTTGAAGAGGTGCTTGGTTTTCGGTATGCAGCACTTGACGAGCTTCTCGCAAACTCGGATATCATCTCTCTGCACTGTCCCTACAACACGGCCACCCATCATCTTATAAACATGAAGAATATCAACCTGGTCAAGCGCAGTGCGCTGTTCATCAACACCGCCCGGGCCGGGATCATCGAGTCGGCCGCGCTTCACTACGCGCTCGAGACCGGCATTTTCGGCGGAGCGGGCCTCGATGTCTTTGAAGGTGAGGATCTCGTGAAGGAGGAGAATCAGATGTTGACACGAAATGTGTCGGTGGAGCATCTTAAAGCTGTTTTGGAAAAGAACATTTTGATGAACAAGGAGAACGTAATCATCACGCCTCATATTGCGTTCGACAGTGTCGAAGCGGTGGAAAGAATATTACAGACGACCATTGATAACATTGTGGCCTACTCGACCGGGTCACCCGCAAATATCGTTAAGTGACAAGGTGTTCAGCGAAGTGATGTCGTCCAGGTACAAATGCATGCATATGAGAATTTACACAGAGTGAGTTGACCCGACATGGCAATAGAGACACACGAAGAAGAGATACTGGGTAAAGCGTATGACGCAAGGTTGATGCGGCGCCTGCTGCACTACCTCAGGCCGTACAAGATCCAGGTGGTAATTGCAGTAGTCATTACTATTGCCTATTCCGGCCTGGGTCCGCTTAGGCCTTATCTCACTAAGATCGCGGTAGACAGTTATATAGAAAAGGGGAACGCCGCAGGTCTGTTCAAGATCATCCTTATCATGTTCGGGGTCATCTCGGCGCAGGCTCTGTTACGGTACGGTTCTGCATATCTGACGCAGTGGATCGGACAAAAAACCATCTTCGATATACGGATGGAGATATTCACACATCTCCAGAGGCTCGGGATAAAATACTTCGACAGAAACCCTGTCGGCAGGCTCGTGACGCGCGTAACAAACGACGTCGAGGCGCTCAACGATTTGTTCTCGTCCGGCATTGTAATGGCTTTCGGCGATGTGTTCACAATAATCTGGATCCTCACCTTCATGTTCAGCCTCAGCCTCCAGCTCGCCCTTGTGACCCTGACGGTCCTTCCCATCCTTTTCTATATTACGCTGCTTTTCAGGAAGAAGGTCCGTTCGTCGTACCGTGAAATCCGCATCTTGATTGCGCGGATAAATTCATTCCTTCAGGAACACATTACGGGAGTGGTAGTCGATCAGATATACAACCGGGAGCACAGAGCGTTCTCGAGTTTTGATTCGGTGGACGGAAAACTCCGCGATGCAAACGTCAGATCGGTGTTTTATTACGCGCTGTTCTATCCAGGAGTCGAACTTACGAGCGCTATAGCGGTTGGACTGATTATTTGGTTCGGAGGAACACATCTTGTATCTGAAGAATTCTTCAGGGCCCATGGCGGCATCTCGCTCGGCATACTAATCGCCTTTCTCCAATACACCGAGCAGTTTTTCACTCCGATCAGGGATCTATCTGAAAAATACAACATCCTTCAGACAGCCATGGCATCTTCAGAGAGGATATTCAAGGTCGTCGACGACAAGACTTTGATCCCTGAAACCCCGAATCCGGAGCCTCTCGGCCAGGTGAAGGGTAAAATCGAATTCAAAGACGTCTCGTTCGCATACGACGGTGATAACCACGTCTTGAAAAATGTATCGTTCACTGCAAATCCGGGAGAGACGATCGCCATCGTCGGCGCGACTGGGGCTGGAAAAACTTCAATCGTCAACCTCCTCATGCGTTTTTATGAGGTTAATTCGGGGGGCGTCTACATCGACGGACACAATGTGAAGGATGTATCCGCGGCGGACCTTCGTAAAAATATTGCGATAGTCATGCAGGACGTGTTCCTCTTTTCAGGAAGCGTCCGCTACAACATCGCGCTGGGCAACGACAACATCCCCTTCGAGAAAGTCAAAGAAGCGGCATCGCTGGTCGGTGCGAGCGATTTCATCGAGAGACTTCCTAAAGAATATGACGACGACGTCAAGGAACGCGGAGCCGCGCTTTCCGTCGGCCAGAAGCAACTGATCTCGTTCGCCCGTGCTCTCGCCCATAATCCGCGGATACTTGTACTCGATGAAGCTACCGCGAATATAGACACAGAAACGGAACAGCTGATCCAGAAAGGAACTGCGAACCTGCTGAAAGGGAGAACCAGCATAGTGATCGCCCATCGGCTTTCAACCATCCAGCATGCAACGAAGATTATCGTACTCCACAAAGGCGAGATCCGCGAGCAGGGAACCCATCAGGAACTCGTATCGTTGGGGGGTATCTATTACAGGCTCTACCAGTTACAGTACAAAGATCAGGAGCGTCTGGCCAAAAGTCTGCGCTCCTCAGAAGCGAAATAGGTACGGGATTACCTGGCCTAAACAGGAGCCGGACCAACGTAGACCAACGGAGGTAACATGTCCGTCAAGCAACGTCTGATGACGCTGGGTCGTCACATCGACGAAGGAGAAAGGGAACATCCCGAGGCAACCGGGGATTTCAGCGGGTTGCTGAGTGATCTTGCAATAGCCGTCAAACTCATTTGGCGCGAAGTGAGCAAGGCAGGTCTGATTGAGATTCTCGGCAGCACGGACCGCCAGAATGACAGCGGTGACGAAATAAAGAAACTCGACGAGTTCGCGAACGAGACTATTTACCGGGCCATGGACCACGGCGGCCACCTCTGCGTGATGGCGTCGGAGGAGAGTCAAGGATTGATGAAGATACCCGACAGGTACCCGAAAGGGAAATATGTCCTAGTCTATGATCCGATCGACGGCTCATCCAATATAGACGCCAATGTATCGATCGGAAGCATATTCGGAATATTCCGCCGAGTCACCCCATCCGGCCCCGGGACCGAGGAAGATTGCCTTCAGTCCGGATATAAGCTTGCGGCAGCCGCGTACGTAATCTACGGCTCGAGTACGATTTTCGTATACTGCACCGGTAAAGGAGTGCACGGTTTCACACTCGACCCATCGGTCGGAGAATTCCTACTGTCACACGAGAACATGAGAATCCCCAAACGTGGTAAGACCTACAGCGTCAATGAAGGCAACTATGAGAAGTGGGACGCAAACGTCCGGAATTACGTCGACTACCTGAAGAAGGATGATCCGGGCACGGGCAGGCCTTACACCTCACGGTATGTTGGGTCGCTGGTGGCGGATCTTCACAGGAACATATTACACGGCGGCATCTTTTTGTATCCCGGCGACAAAACATATCCCGAAGGGAAGCTTCGATTGGTTTACGAATGCTCGCCGCTTTCGTACATAGTTGAACACGCTGGAGGGAGAGCCTCCGACGGGACCGGGCGGATACTTGATATCGTTCCGACCTGCATACATCAGAGGACGAAGCTCTTCATCGGCTCGGAGGAGGACGTGAAAGAAGCTGAAGATTTTATCCAGGGTCGGAGAATAGCATAGAGAAAGAGATACACACCAAAAGAATGCGACAAATACGAACCGTTTGCAGGGGCCAACTGTCGACTCCTTGTCTCCTCTGAATCACAAAATCCGCGTTTGGAGTTAACTTCAATTAAACTTCCAATCCACAATTCGAAAGGAATCGGGATGCTTACCTTGCGCCGCACAATTCTTGTACTATCCATCGCCTCATCGACGGCTTTTGCCCAGGTCTCCATTCTCAAGCCCGCCTTTGGCACCCACGGCATGGTCTCGACTTCCGATTCAATAGCCACGGCGGTCGGTGTGAGAATATTGAAAGAAGGCGGCAACGCGATCGACGCGGCGGTCGCCGTCGGGTTCGTGCTCGCGGTTACATATCCACAGGCCGGTAATCTCGGGGGCGGAGGTTATTACATGATCCATCTGCGGGACGGAAAGAACTACTCCATCGACGCCCGCGAAACAGCGCCCGCCGCTGCCAGCAGAAACATGTATCTTGATAGTGCCGGCAATGTCGACAACGAGAAGGAACTCGTGGGCGGGCTCTCTGTCGGTGTCCCGGGAAATGTTGACGGGCTGGTGCTTGCCGAGAAGAAATTCGGAAGGCTTACGCTGAAGAAGGTGATGCAGCCTGCGATTGAATTGGCCCGGAAAGGGTTCAGGGTAAACTGGAAGCTGGGATTCGACTTCAGACATGACTTCAAGTTGTTCAAGAGGTTTCCTTCCACAATGAAATAT
>JAJYJD010000262.1 GCA_021789755.1 Bacteroidota bacterium | reverse complement strand
CGGTGTATAGATCATCTTGGCGTAAGCCCTGTTCTGCCAGAAGTGCGTATGAACACGATACCCGTCACCTGCCGTACGCGAAAGAGACACTCGATAGTTGACAGCATCCACATTGCCGCCGAACTGGCCGAAACATTTCCAGAACCCGTTCGACCCGCCGGTGGACGATACTTCGCCAAAAAGAGGCGTGTTGGGTGAATTCTGAGTCGTGATGTTGATGATACCGCCGGCGGCTCCGCCGCCGTAAAGCGACGCGGCCGGTCCGCGAAGTACTTCAATCCTTTCCACCGAATTCAGCTCCACATCGAAAAAATCCGGGGCGAATCCGCTCGGGTCGTTGATCGGAACCTGGTCCAGTAATACTTTGATTGAGCGTATCCCGGTCTCAGTGAGAATCCCCTGACCCCGGATCGAGAGATGCACTCTCTCACCGTTCGCCTGGTTATCCACCTTGACTCCGGGCGTAAGCACGAACGGCTCGTCCATCGCAACGGCACGAGGAAGGACATCCAGTTCTTCCGAACCGACCAGACTTGCGGAAAATGGAGCCTTACTTAGTGGCACACCGATCCTTGGGGCGGTGATCACTACTTCACCCGGGTAGGCATACTCCATCGAGTCAACTTGGACGGTCTGACCGGCAGAAATCGGGATTGGGATAAGAAACCAAATAGTGCGGAAGAGTATCCTATTCATGTTCATGCCCTCGCAGCCATTCTCTAATTCAGTTAGCACGACACTACGGGGCGGCAATTGTCCTGGAAACGGAGCTCTTTCAATTTCAGCCCGACCCTGACATGTCGAATCGCCGCCCCGATCGCTCGAAATTAACCGCGATGCGGGGATATTCCAACTGTGAGTTTTATTGACTCCAGTTTCTTCCTGTATCCCTCAGGCGCTGATGTTGCGCAACGAGGCTCCACCTCCGGTCTGTGCACTCAAGAGGCACGGGGGTGGAGCTATTCAGGCTGGAATAACTTCACGACGCTTCTGCGGCTTCCTGCAGCTGAGCCCCCGCGCCGGCGACGAGCTTCGACTCGCGCAGCTTCGCTGCCATTATCAGGCCGACCACGATCAATGCGGTCATGACGAGAAGCGAAGGAGTCATGGAACCCTTCGGACCTATCCGGAATGCATCCATCCCAAATATGAATGCGATGCCGGAAATCTGCCCCATGAGGAGGAGCAAGCCGTTTGATGTTCCCTCAGGCGCAGGTCTCCCGATCTCGGCACCATACTGGAATCCGATCGGTCCGCAGCTCAAAAGGAAGAACCCGAGTGCAAAAGATGCAGCGTACAAAAGCAAGTTCGTCGTAGCAAATGTAACTCCGATCAATCCGGGAATTGTGCCGACAAGTCCTATGATAATGAACGGTACTCTTTTGCGATATCTATCCGAGAGCGTAGGGAGTATCACGGCGCCGACAATTCCACCGACGATCATGAGTCCTCCCGCCGTACCGGCTTGCGTGGCCGTAAAGCCGCGGGGACTTATGATATCCTCGATCCATGTCGTCACGCTGTTGAACACGCCGAGACCGACAAAGAAGATCGCCATGAGGAGAATGAAATTGGAATTCCGAAGGATCTGTTTCAAGCCGTCGAACATCAGCGCTCTCTCTTCGAGCTCGGGCGGACCGGGAGGAGTTGCCGGATGTTCTCGGGCGAATATAATAAATATTAATCCCGCAATGAGAGCACCGACACCGTAATACAAGAGCATACTCGGGAAACCTGTGCCTTCGGTAAGCGAAGGGGTCAGTGCGAGCCCGGCAAGAATGCCCAGGTACATCGCCAGCGAGCCGAGTCCTGATGCAGTTGCGCGTTCCTCGATCGGGAACCACCGCGCCGCAACTTTCGTGAGTGCATTGAGTATGAACGGCTGCCCGACCGCAGTACCGATTTGGGCGATCATGACAAGCGTAAAATTGGACGCGACCAGGCCTCGCATCAGGCCGAACACTCCCGTCAAAACCGCACCAATTCCAACGGCTATGCGGAAACCGTAAGTATCGATCACCCACGATGCTGGAATGGACACTACGAGATAAGCTATCATGAAGCTCATAGAAAGGAGTCCGATATCGAGCTGCGAGACATGGTAGTAAGCTGCCGCGGCCTCGGTTACCGGCGCAAATGTGATCCAAACGAGCTGGTTAAATGCCGCAACCAGCATGAATACCACAAGTATGAGCCATCTGTAGCCGTATATCTTATATGCCGACTGTTCCATGGACTTGCATCTCCTTATGTAAGTGTGAATGGTTGGTTAGACATTATCACAGGGTCTTCCGGGGTATAAGTCAATGAAAGGTAAACTATTTCACGGGCCGCCTCGCTCAGGTCAATCCGATCCGTGAAAATCAGTTACGTCCGTTTTGTCCGACTCCTACTCTCCTTTTCTGCATAATTTATTCGCTCAATCGTGCAAGTGCAAATAAATCATCGTCCAGAAGACAGCGGGAGTGAAACCTCCAATCATGTCACAACGTAATATTGCCCGTGGCTTTTTTAACATGCAAAAGGACTACAAGAATCATTTACTTCCGGGGGACCAAAGAAAGAGGTTAGATATGAAACACAAATTCTTTTCCGTTTTGTGCCTCCTCTTGCTGACAGGCATGGTGAGCCAGGCACGTTCGCAGACAAAGTGCGTCTGGATGGTGAGATCCGAGAACGGCACAGTAGTTCAGAAGGCCGGGATTTCCATTCACCTCCTGAAACTCCTCGCGAAATCTGGAGGTAACTGGGACATCAACGGGATGAAAATGACGTTCGACACCCTGCTGACAATTTACGAAAGCGGTTCAACCACCCGGATCAAAGACAGTACAGGAGAGGGCGAGACGAAGGTCTTCGCCGGGAAATTTGATGAAAGGATGAAGGAGGAATCCGAACGGCACAACTTGCTCGTCGTTGAAAGCACCGACAGCCGAGACACGATGAAGGTTTCCAAAATCAGGGTCGAATCGGTTGAAGCAGTCGGCATCGTCCTGGCAATGATCGGCTCAAAAAATCTCGATGCCGATATCGACGGTCTTGAATCCGCGCTGCGACGCGGAGGAGTTCTTTACATGCGCGACTACAAAGACGACTCCCGCATCTGGATCTATGTGAATTGAGGGTGTAGTCGACAACTCGCTGCCGCGGCGAGAGTTCATTATATCACCGCCAGCTCTATGCGATTTTCGGCCATCGCGGGGACAGTTTCTCGCGATGATAGCAGTGGCATGGCGGCGCCATATTCGATCCGGCGGTGTTCGGACACCTCCTCAAAACTGTCTCTGCACTTTGAACCCGGCAGGAACCATAAATTTGTCCGGCACTACTTTCGCGTTCTCTTCTACCTTCACTGCCTCAACCGTGGTTCTGACAGCCCTGGTCTAAACGTCCATATACAACAGGATTGTTTCCCATCCTGCGTACCGCGCTATGGTTCCTTTTCCGTCGTTGCTCTCGAACACTTCGCAGTTTTTCCCCGCTACCGTCGTGGCAGGCAACTTCTTGATTTTGCCTGAGCTGCGATCCTCCTCTGTTCCGAACACCGTCCATTCTACCCGCAGCTCGGTCCCGCGATAAGCCGTCCCCTGGAGATACGCCGTTTTTTTTCTGTATTTCACCAGGTATAAATTCTTCCCGTCGCTGAAATAACTCGGGACTAATTCGTCATCCGAGGAGGTGTCTTTGCAAACTTTCATTCCGTATTCGTCGAAGTACACGACGTTCTTCTCTTTCATCTCCATCGTCCCCATTTTCATGCTCGTCCCGAAAGTCACGATGCCCGATTTGATGTCGTATTTCTTAAAAGCGGCGTGCGCGTTTGCCCCGACAACAAACACGATTACAACCAACAATAGCGGAAGTCTGCTCTTCATTTTGTCCTCCTTCAGTTCGAAGGAGGCTGAGGCTTCTAATTCAATCCCTTTCGCTGTCCAGCGTCCTCATCTGCTGCGGCGCGTATCGCTCACCAGCCACGGAGCCCGCAGGCACCGCCTCTTCGATGAGCGAACGGCCGTCAGCCGAAAGTACGACGTCGGTTGCGCCGAGCGTCTCTTTCAGCTGCTCACGTGTGCGGGCGCCGACAACAGGCACAATTTGCGAGCCGCGCGAAAGGACCCATGCTACAGCAAGCTGCGCCACGGAACAACCATACGAGCGTGCAATGCCCCGCAGCGAGTCGACAAGCGAAAGGTTGCGATCCACGTTGTCGCCGCTGAACCTCGGCATGTGGATTCGCATATCTCGTCCATCCGCGGTCGGTCCTTTTGACCAGTGTCCGCTCAGCAGCCCTCGAGAGAGAACGCCGTACGCGGTAATGCCGACGCCTAATTCGCGGCATGTCGGGAAAATACTCGATTCGATTCCGCGTGAGAAAAGTGAATACTCGATCTGGAGATCCGCAATCGGGTGGACCGCATTTGCGCGCCTGACCGTATCAGCTCCCGCTTCAGACAGGCCGATGTACCGTACATATCCCGCTTTTACCATGTCGGCAATTGCACCGACCGTCTCCTCTATCGGCACGGCAGGGTCGACTCGTGATGGCCGGTAAATATCGACGTAGTCTGTTCCGAGCCGTTTCAGAGAATAGCTCAGATAATTTTTCACTGCATTCGGCCGGCCATCGAAACCGATAAATGCGTTCGACGGATCTCGCATGCCGCCGAACTTCACACTGAGTAGAAACTCGCTTCGCGGTCTTCCCTGCAGAGCTTTTCGGAGCAGCATTTCGTTGGCCCCCATCCCGTAGAAATCACCCGTATCGAGGAGGTTTATGCCGGCATCGAGTGCTGCATGGATAGTGGCGATACTTTCAGATTCGTCGGCGTGGCCGTACACTTCCGACATTCCCATGCATCCCAGGCCAATTGCAGATACGCGCGGTCCGCTATTTCCCAGTTGTCTCGTTTGCATCTCTCTCTTCTCCAATAAATGTTTGATGTCGGTTCAATTTAGTAGAAATGTCGTTCGCCTTGAAGAGAAGCTGGAAAAAGGATTCGCTGCTAAGGACGTGTATGAATCTGAATCGGGCTTATGGATGGCTCCTATCACCGGCTGCGGTTCCACAGCAACACGATGCAATCTGTCGCCCGGTGGTTCCATCGAAATGATGTTACTCTGTGAAATATTCAATGTTTCCGGGTCAAAACATGGCATAACTTTGAACCTCTTCGACACGAAATAGCTCGCTGCCTCTCCAGGGGATTGCATGGAATTCCCTCAGGGA
>JAJYJD010000261.1 GCA_021789755.1 Bacteroidota bacterium | reverse complement strand
GGCAAAATCGCTTCACCTTCCACTCGAAGTGATAGGGGTCGTCTCGGGTGACGCGTTGCAAATCAATGAGACAATTAATGTCGGCGTAGAGGAACTCGCGTCGACTTATTACGGGGCTCTGCCGTCCAAGTTCGCGCTTCCGCAGACGGCGTGAAAGAATCAGCGGCGTGTCCCGAAAGTGGTGTCACTTGAAGGACATAATTCCCGAAAGTCTTCCGTCATCGCGAGTGGGCGATTATTATGCAGTGGCGGACGTTGCGATCTCCGTTTTAATGGTTGGGGTTGAGGGCTCTTGCCAATCAAAATATCATCCTTCCTCGCGGAGTATTCGCGCGATTTTATTAAATTCCAAAAGGAAATTGCACAAGAATCAGACTGCATCTTTAATTAATGCCGAGGAGATATGGCTCAAAGAGCATTTCATTTTGTAAAGGAACGCAAAAAAGTATACGAGCTCGCTCACAACCTGCGCTGGTCCTTCGATTGCCCGACGCAGCAGTTCTTCGCCAAATTGAGCCCTCGAGTCTGGGACAGATCCGATCACAACCCTATCGCCGTATTGAACGAGATCAGCGAAGAAGAGCTGCGGTCGCGTTTGATGAACGGAGAAGTTTTGTCTGAATTAAATGAATGCTATGACTCGTTACAGCAGTACCTGAAGAGGGTGCACAGTTCGAGCCAGTCCTTGAGCCATTTTGAAAAGCACCCAGTCGCATACTTCTCCGCCGAAATCGGGATACACGAAAGCCTGCCGATCTATTCCGGCGGACTCGGAATTCTTTCGGGCGATCATACGAAGAGTGCCAGCGACATCGGGCTCAACTTCGTGGGCGTGACTCTCTTCTACAGGCAGGGGTATTTCGTCCAGCGGGTCAACAGCGAAGGCTGGCAGATGGAAGAATATGTCCAGCAGGACCAGCACAATCTGCCCATAGCGCCGGTCACCGACGAAGGAGGAAACCTTGTAAAGGTACAGGTCCAGATAGGGAGAAGCCTTGTCTCCGTCGCGGCGTACAAGGTTACAGTCGGCCGCTCCGTGTTATATCTTCTGGAAACCGATCTCCCGGAAAACGAGATGCATTACCGCGACCTGACCGCGAGAGTTTACGGCGGCGACAGCACGACGAGGATATCGCAGGAAATAATCCTGGGAATAGGCGGGGCGAAGTTTCTGAAAGAACTGGAATACCAGCCGGCTGTTTATCACATGAACGAAGGTCACTCGGCATTTCTTACACTGGAACTGTTGCACGAGCAGCTTATGCTGGGCAAGCCGCTCACCAGGTCGATCGACGAGGTGAAAAAGAAATGCGTGTTCACGACTCATACGCCGGTAGCTGCAGGGCACGACAGGTTCACGCAGGACCTTATCAACTTCAGTCTGAGCGGGTTCGTGACTTCTCTCGGGCTGACGCTGGACGAGTTCATGAAATTCGGCAGGGTCAACCCCTCCGACAAAGAGGAGACATTTTGCATGACTGTTCTCGCGCTCAAGATGAGCCGTGGCGCGAACGCAGTCAGCGAGCTGAACGGAAAGGTTAGCCGGCAGATGTGGACGGGGCTCTACCCGGGGAAGAAGGCCGAGCAGGTGCCGATCGGCCACATCACCAACGGCATTCACAGCTTATCATGGCTGGCGATGGAGGCACGGGCGGTCTATGTGAAATCGATCGGCCCGAAGTGGCATGACAAACTCGACCGTCCCGCCGATTGGAAAACAGCTGTGGCAAAGGTCCCGGACGAGGAATTATGGGCGCTTCGCTATGCACTCCGCAGAAGACTTATCGAGTTCGTGCGCGAGAAAATGCGTTTGCAGCTGACGAGACTCGGCAATTCTTCAGACTGGGTTGAGAAGACGCTGTCCGCAGATGCGCTGACGATCGGGTTCTCGAGAAGATTCGCGACATACAAGAGGGCGCCGCTCTTTTTCACCGACATGGAAAGGGCCGGGCGCCTGCTCGGTGACCCCCAGCGCCCCGTGCAGATAATCTTCAGCGGGAAGGCTCATCCGAGAGACGACGCCGGGAAGGCCTTTATCCAGCAGGTCGTTCGCCTCAGCCGCGACCCGCGCTTCATGGGAAGAGTCGTCTTCCTCGAAGGCTACAACATGGCGGTCGCGAGACAGCTGGTTGCAGGCTGTGATCTCTGGCTGAACAACCCGAGGCGTCCGCTCGAAGCAAGCGGTACGAGCGGTCAGAAAGTGATAATGAACGGCGGACTCAATTGCTCGGTCATGGATGGATGGTGGCGTGAAGCGTTCAACGGGAAGAACGGGTTCTCGATAGGAGAAGATAAAGACTCGCAGCTTCCAGTCGATCAGCAGGACGCGCTCGACGCCGAAAATCTGTACGATGTCATCGAAAACAAAGTCATCCCGCTCTATTACGACAGGGATGCTTCCGGCCTGCCCGCGAAATGGATCAAGATGATAAAAGAATCGCTCCGGACGATGGCGCCGGTTTACAATACAGATAGAATGGTGAGGGAATACGTGAGCAAGTACTACCTGCAGAAATAATGATCAATGATCGGGGAACAAAGATCAACGATCGATGTCCGGGATTCGGCGATCGTCAGAAAGTGGTCGACACCACGGTTCGTGTCCCATCGATACTTGGTCATAGGTAATTGAAAATTGAAAAAAGAGGTCGTAAAGAAATGACGAAACTTGAAGAGCAATTTGTGAATACAATTCGTTTTCTTGCTGTCGATGCAGTTCAGAAAGCAAATTCCGGACATCCGGGGATGCCTATGGGTACAGCGCCGATCGGTTATGTCCTTTGGACTAAATATCTCAGACACAATCCGCACAATCCGAAGTGGTCAAACCGCGACAGGTTCGTATTGTCGGCCGGCCACGGGTCGATGCTGCTCTACTCGCTCCTTCACCTTACAGGTTACCAGGTGTCGCTCGACGATCTGAAGAATTTCAGACAGTTCGGGAGCATAACTCCGGGACATCCTGAGTACGGACTGACACCCGGTGTCGAAACCACAACGGGTCCGCTTGGCCAGGGTTTAGGAAACGCCGTCGGAATGGCGATTGCCGAGACTTTCCTAGCGGCACACTTCAACAAGGACGGCTTCGACATCGTCGACCATTACACCTATGCCATAGCCGGCGACGGATGCATGATGGAAGGAATAACGAGCGAAGCAAGTTCGATGGCCGGATACCTCAAGTTAGGGAAGCTGATTGTGTTCTACGACGACAATCACATAACTATCGAAGGCAGCACCGGGATCGCGTTCAACGAGGATGTGCTCGCGCGGTATGCTGCATACGGCTGGCACACGCAGCGGATAACCGACGGTAACGATCTCGAAGGTATATCGAAGGCGATCGAGGCGGCAAAAGCCGTAAAGGATAAACCGTCGGTTATCGCAGTCAGGACGCACATCGGCTTCGGTTCTCCGAACAAACAGGACACCGGAGAAGCGCACGGCTCGCCGCTGGGGGACAAAGAAGTGGAGCTCACGAAGAAGAACCTCGGCTGGCCGCTCGAGCCCAAGTTCCTCATCCCGGACGAGGCGCTCAAAATGTTCCGCGGCTGCGTGAGCAGCGGAAAGAACGCGGAAGATGAGTGGAATAAGCTTTTCGGCGAGTACGAAAAGAAATATCCCGATCCGGCGAAAGAATTTCGCTTGTGGATGTCGGGCGAAATCCCGGCGGACGCATTCAAAGAATTGCCGGCATTCGATCCAACAGCAGGTGCGGTTGCGACGCGCTCCGCATCCGGTAAGGTCATAAATGCGTTCGGAACGAAAGTGAAGAACTTCCTAGGCGGCGCAGCGGATCTCTCGCCGTCGACCGACACTATCATGAAAGACACCGGCTCTTTCTCGGGAACGGACAGGGCGGGCCGGAATTTCCATTTCGGGATCCGCGAGCACGGGATGGGAGCGGTATTGAACGGCATGGCGGTGCACGGCGGACTCATTCCGTTCGGTGCGACTTTCCTTGTGTTCTCAGACTACATGCGGCCTCCGATAAGGCTCGCCGCGCTTTCACATTTCAAGACTATTTATGTCTTCACCCACGACAGCGTCGGCCTCGGCGAAGACGGACCGACACACCAGCCGATCGAGCACTTCATGGCACTGCGTGCAATACCGAACCTGATTTTCGTTCGTCCGGCAGACGCGACGGAGACTGTGGAGATGTGGAAGTTCGCGCTTCAGTACAGAAAGGGCCCTGTCGCGGTTGCGCTGACGAGACAGAAGCTCCCCGTCATAGACAGGAAGAAGTACGCCGCCGCGGATGGACTGCAGCGAGGCGCATACGTCCTCGCCGATTCGGGCGGCCCTGAAGCCATCATCATCGCCACAGGCAGCGAGGTGTCGGTTGCAATGAAGGCCTATGAACAGCTCGCGGCGAAGGGGAAAAAGGTGAGGTTGGTCAGTATGCCGAGCTGGGAAATATTCGACATGCAGGACGAGAAGTACCGCGAATCTGTGCTTCCTTCGCGCGTGACGGCCAGAGTATCCATCGAAGCGGGAATAACGAAAGGATGGAGCCGCTATGTCAACGATAAGGGCATTTCAATCGGCATCGACAGGTTCGGCGCATCGGCACCCGGGGAGATTGTCATGAAGGAATTCGGCATCACAAGCGACGCCGTCGTCGCGGCCGTCGAGAAGCTCCTTAAATAGAAATCGCTCCACTGATAACACGGGTGGAACAGATTCACACGGATTGTTCTCGAAGTCATTCCCGAGTAATCGGGAATTCATAGTGGCCGTGCTTCCACTTCACTTGCTTCCGGGTAGAAAGAGCTAAACCGCGGAAGCATAGCGACACGGAGAGAGAAGTGAGTCTAACCCTGTGTGCCTCTCGTGCCTGCGTGTTGTGATTGACGATGCCTTTGCGGTTAAAATAATTTCGTCGAGTTGCAGATGTAACCACGAACGGATATATTTCGCGGAAGGCAGCACGGCATGCGGAGAAGGGAACGGGCATTCCCGCCGATGATCCGACGAAAGAGCATACGAGAAAGTCGTGCGGCCGAACGAAATTGCCCGGCAGATAACAGCATCAGGGAGCTGACAGAATGGAAACCCTTGGCCTACTTAATCCCGTTGAAGGCGCCGACGGACACTGGAAGAGTCTCTTCAAAGTCGGGGGCATCGCGGCCCTTCTCATGGCATTATTCATTCCGATCCAGCTGACAGTCTTCGTCCTCTGGCCGCCGCCGGCGACTGTCGCGGGGTGGTTCGCGCTTTTCCAGAGCAGCCGGCTGATCGGCCTCCTCGACATGGACCTCCTCCTCAT
>JAJYJD010000260.1 GCA_021789755.1 Bacteroidota bacterium | reverse complement strand
ATGCTTGAGGGCGGTGATCACGTTTTTTGTGTCGTCGAGGAAATCGCTTATCACGATGATCAGCCCCCGCCTTTTTATTCTCTCGGCAAGGGACGAGAGCGCGTTGGCCGTCGAGGTCTTCGACTGCGGCCGGAGACCGGACAGTTCGGTCAGCAGGAGTTTCATGTACGAATAAGTAAGGTGAGGTTCGTAGAAACGTCTCACCGACTCGTCGTAGACAGCCAGTCCGGAGGCGTCCTGCTGCTTCATCATGAGGTAGATAAGGCCGGCAGCCAGGTAAGAAGCGTATTCCAGCTTCGTGATACTGCCGTCTCGCTTGAACCCCATCGAGTTGCTGGCGTCGATGAGGATGTATGCCTTCAGGTTTGTCTCTTCCTCATATTGCTTAATATAGAGCCGGTCGCTGCGCCCGTAGACCTTCCAGTCGATATTCCCGATGTCGTCGCCGGGGAAATACTGGCGGTGCTCGGCGAACTCCACGCTGAAACCATGGTAGGGAGACCGGTGCATTCCAATGAGAAATCCTTCGACGATGAGCCTGGCCCGCAGCTCCATGTTGGAGAGCTGTGAGATGAAGCTCGGTGTCAGCATCTTAAGCGCGTTTTCGCTCATATCTAGACAAATTTACGGAACTCCCCCTCCAAAACCATGAGCGAACTTTCCGCGTTCAATCCCTTGACATTCCGGCAGTGAAAGCATAATTTAGACGTGGTCTTAATAACGGCAACTGAAACAGTGAATATTCACATAGCGCAGGACCAGCAGCGAACCGGAATCGGACCGATAATTTCACACTCGGGTTCACGGTTCAATACAGTATCAGGAGCCGGAGTCTCCAAATTCAAACGGTAAAGGTACGATGGACACGGCAAAGCAGAAGTTCGAAGGTTACTTGCGGGAAGAGAATTACCGCGTTACGCCTGAGAGGTTCGAAGTCCTCGACGCGGTTATGGCGACGAACGGACACTTCGACGCCGACGAGCTATTCCTCACCCTCAAGCGAACCGGCAGCAAAGTCTCCAGAGCGACAGTGTATAACACTCTGGATATCCTCGAGGAATGCGAGCTCGTCTTCAAGACCCGACTCAAGGACCACGGCTCGAGGTACGAGAAGGCATTCGGGAGATCTCATCACGATCACCTCGTCTGCATCAAATGCGGAAAAATAGTCGAGTTCGTCGACGACGGAATCGAACAGGGTCAACAGGCAATTGCAAAGAAATTCAGGTTTACGCTCATCAGCCATTCTCACCAGATCTTCGGCCTGTGCCCGGACTGCAAGAACGGCGAATGAAGAAAGAGATGCAGCATCCTCATGACATTTTTCGGAGATCGCTCAGTAAAGGCAGAAGCAGCCCGAGCCGCAAAAAAAGTCGCATTGAAGCCGACTGATCAAAGGAAGACCATTAAAGATCTCAAGGTCGGCGACACCGCTCAGATAGTGGACTTCATCATCGAGAACGAGCCGGTGAGAAAAATCCAGGCGATGGGCCTGAGGCGGGGAAAGAAGGTCACCATCATGCAGAAGCTCGGAAGGGGCATCGTGGTGAAGACCAGCAATTCGAGGATCGTAATAACGGTGGACGTTGCCAGGAACGTAGAGGTCAAATGAACGAGATTATCAAGGTCGCCCTCGCGGGAAATCCCAACGTCGGCAAGACCACGCTGTTAAACCACGCCGCGAAAACCAACCTCAAGGTTGGCAACTGGGCCGGGGTAACTGTCGAGAAAAGAGAAGGGTTTCTTAACTACAAGGGGTACGACATTCACTTCATCGATCTTCCGGGGATATACACCCTCGAACCGATCTCGGAGGATGAGTACATCGCATACAATTTCATAGCGGATGAAAAGCCCGACGTCATCGTCAACGTCATCGAGACCACGAATGCAGAGCGGGACCTGCTGCTGACAACCGAGCTCCTCGAACTGAAGAGACCGATGGTAATAGCGCTAAACATGTCCGATGAAGCGCACAAGCTCGGGATCGAGGTGGACAGCAGGCATACCAGTGAGCTTCTCGACATCCCTGTCGTAAAAACGAACGGCAGGAACGGCGACGGCGTGAGCGAGCTCCTCGATGCAATAGTTGAGAGCGCGGAAAACCGCCGGGTTCCGAAAACCGTCAGGTACAGCGAACACGTCGAAGACGCGCTCGGAGCTCTGGAGAGGCGGCAACACGGCGCGGAGATCGATAAACGGACCCTGCTGAGGATGCTCACCGAAGGCGACGGACAGAACGAAGAGAAGGCGAATCTCGAGAAGTTTTTCCGGAAAGATATAAACAGCATCATCAAGGACGAACGCTACGCCTTCGCGCACGGCTTCTACAACGAGGCGTTCAGGAAAAGAAAGGTTACCGCCAGGGACATAACGGACAGAATCGACAAAGTCATCCTTCACCCGATTCTCGGCTTCTTCATTTTCCTTCTCGTAATGTTCCTCCTGTTCAAGATCTCATTCGATTTTTCGACGCCCTTCATGAACTGGACACAGGGACTCATCGACAATTTCTTCTCGCCTCTCGTCCTCTCCTTCCTGTCGGGCGTAGGTGGCGGGAAATGGCTCCCCGACTTCTTCTCTCAGGCGATCGTCGGCGGCGTGGGTTTCGTGATCACGTTCGTGCCCCTCATAGCGATGATCTATTTCCTTATCGCCCTGCTCGAGATGTCCGGGTACATGCCACGTATCGCATTCATCATGGACCGCTTCATGCACAGGCTCGGACTTCACGGCAAAGGCATGATCCCCCTCCTTCTCGGCTTCGGCTGCAACGTGCCCGCCGTTATGGCGACGAGGACGCTGGAGAACAAGCGCGACAAGCTTCTCGTTATGGCGATGATACCTTTCATGAGCTGCCCCGCACGACTGGTCGTCTTCTCCTTCTTCGCGGTGCTTTTTTTCGTACACCCGGCCGTCGTGATATTCTCCCTGTACTTTCTCGGCATCGCGATCGGCCTGCTTACGGCGTTCTTCCTGCGCAAGACCGCTTACCGCGGAAAATTGTCGCATTTCGTGATGGAGCTTCCGCCATACCGCGTTCCGAGGCTCCGGACTGTGCTGCTGATCGTATGGGTCCAGGTGAAAAGCTTTCTATACAAGGCCGGCACGGTTATCTTCGCGGCATCGGTCGCCATCTGGGTGCTCCTGAACACTCCGCCGAACCTCAAGAGCCAGTCGGACAGCGCTGCAGCCTACGTGGGAAAAGCGATCACGCCCATCCTGAAGCCGATCGGCATCAATGACTGGAGAATTTCCACGTCGCTTATCCCCGCTTTCCTGGCAAGAGAAATTGTCCTCAGCTCTATGGGCACTATTTATTCAGCTGACGTGCACAAGAAAAACCCGGAATTCCATTTCCTCCCGGCTCTCGTGGAGCAGGCGAAGGCGCTCGGTTCCGCAACGAAGGAAAGCTTCATGTCGCTTCTCACGCCCGGCATCCAGACACTTCAAACCGATGAGGGGAACCGGAACCTTGCATCGGCCATCAGGTCAAGCTTCACGCCCGCGTCGGCTCTCTCGTTCATGATTTTCCTTCTGCTGTACACTTCGTGTCTCGCAACCGTCGCTGTCATGGCACGGGAAGGAGGGAAGACGTTTGCGTTCCTCTTCCTGGCCTACAGTTTTGTGATAGCATGGGGAGTTGCATTCGTCGTATACCAGGTCGGGAGCCTGATATGACCGGAGAGATCGTGTTCTTGTCCGCTCTTGCCGTCGCCGCCGGAGCAATAATCTTCAGGACAATCAGGAAGAAGACCAAGAAGAGCTGCTGCGGGTGAATGAAGAGGCAACATCCTGCGGGTCCCTCTTCCTGATCCTTATTTCTCGCTTCTTACTTCCTGCTTTCTGTTCCCTGCAACTCGGTTCTATTCTTCATAAGGCATTCCTTTCCCCCGTCCCCGACGAAATATTCACACTCGCTGCAGTGTGGAGATCTGGTTGGAAGCGTCTCACCCGAAGGAAAGGCTCCTTCACTTTCTTCCATCGCTTTTATCCTGTCAATCGCAGCATGGAGCCCGGTCTCGAACCCGGTTAAATCTTCTTTCGAATATATCTTCCGCAGGTGCTTCCCCGGTTCACGTGTGAAAATGATCGTCACGTCAAATTTGTCCTGACCCGGTTTCAGGTTGCCGCATAGAGAGGCGTAGAGTTTCATCTGCGTCTCATATCCCGAGTATATCTGCTCGTCAGACATCTCGAGGCGGTTGGTCTTGTAATCGTAAATGTGAAACCCGCTCTCGTCCTCGATCAGCAGGTCGATCGTGCCGGTCAGGAAGTCGGAGCCGAATTTCCTGGTTATCGTCTGTTCCGTATATTTTTTTCCGGTTTGTGCCACGGCCCGCAGCGTCGCGATTGCGTTATGCGCGTTCCCGGTGACGAATCCAGCGAGCTTCCCGGCCTCTTCTTCGCTCAGGATCTGTGCCACGCCCGATTCGATCGCCTGTTTCGCAGCGGCCTGTATCGCATCGTCATCCGACTTGTCGGAGGAGACTGCCCGCTCGAGGACGGCGTGGACCAGCGAGCCTTTCACGGTCGAAAGTATCGAATCATCGTGCTCCGCATTTTCATCGAGCATAAGCCGTGTCTCCGGCGCCGGCATGCCCAGGCGGTATCTTAGGAAATACTTTGTAGGACATAGCTGATAAGTCTGGAGAAGAGTTGCGGAGTAAAACTCGCCATCGATGCCCGCAGGTATTGGGTCCAGAAACAAATCGCCCGTTTTGGCTCTTGATGCCGTTTTCCCCAGAGCGGCCGTTTGCACATTGGGAACCGCCGAGTGGATTTTGATCTTCACGCCGGGAAGCTCGAGATAGTCGTCGACAGGAATTGCCGACAAGTCGAGACTTTTTGCGAGAATATCTGTGAACGACTTTATGTTGCGCGGCGGTTTGCCACCGGTGCTCGTCAGCACAAGTTTGTCCATAGCCCTGGTACAGGCCACATAGAAGAGTCTGGCAATTTCAGCCTGCTCGCTCATGCTCTCGAGACATTTGTAAAGCGAGAAGGCGGCCGGTATCTCGTTTCCGACGAACGGGAGTATCCCGACATGGTCGTTGACGATCAGTCTTGTGCCGCGGCGAGTGAACGCATCGCAAAACGGAATCACGACCACGGGAAACTCTAGCCCCTTGGCGGCATGTACGGTCATTATTTTTACGGCGTCAACCGTTTCGTCGACCGGAGCCTGCCCTTCACGTGCCGTCTCTTTCAGATACCGGATGCGCTCAATAAAATCGTACAGGCTGTTGAAGCCGCGCCCCTCAAATTCCCTTGCTATAGCGAGGAGCTTTCTCAGGTTCGCCAATCTC
>JAJYJD010000259.1 GCA_021789755.1 Bacteroidota bacterium | reverse complement strand
TGGCGACCAGGGAAAAAAGGACAAGAAGGTGCTCGTTCTGTTCTTCATTGCCGTACTGCTTTTGCAGGTAATTGGCCAGAAAACCGTACTCGAACGGGTGAGTGGGCAAGACAGAAACCCACGCCTTCTTCACAAAATTGATAGTAGACCGAATTTCTTCAGGAGCGACCCGGACGACCAAATATGGACATCTGTTCGGATCCAACCACATGACCAGGGGATCGACTCGATTTCGAAGGGAAAAGTAGTTGAAGTCTCTTACTACACCAATTACCGTGAAAATTGCTCCGGTCCCGATCATCTCAATTCGTTTCCCGATTGGATTCTTCCAGCCCAGTGTTCTCGCCGTCGTTTCATTGACAATCACGGACAATGAGTCGGACGGGAACTCCCTGGAAAAGTCCCGGCCTTGAGAGATTCTCATGCCCATTGTCTTGATGTAACCGTAGTCGACGTAACTCTTCCTCACCATGAGTTGCGATTGGCCGCTCATCCCCGGGATCGACACGAGCCCCTGCGTCGCGCCCGAACCCGTGCGCTCTCCTGCTGATACAGAGACCACCCGCCGATCACCAAGCAACCGTTCGCTAAGCAATTGGATCTTGCTGCGCGACTGGATATCACGCAAGGGGATGTACATCAGATCTTTTTGCTCGAGACCGAGTGGTTTGTTACGAATGTACTCCATCTGATTCACGGCGATGCCCGTTGCCGTCACCAGCGTAATGGCTATGCTAAACTGCAAAATTATCAGAGCCTTTCTAAGATTGATTCCCTTCTTGCTGGAGGAGAACCTGCCCCTAAGCAGCTCGACAGGCTGAAACGAGGACAGGTAAAAAGCCGGATAGACTCCGGCAATAAAACCGACAATGCAAGCAATCAAAACAGACACAAGAAGAAACAGCAACTGGTTATTGTATGCAATAATAATCCTGTCTCCCATCATCGAATTGAAAGTAGGCAGCACGGCTTCAACTATCGGAAATGACAGGAGCATCCCGATAAACGAAAGTATAATTGACTCTCCGATGAACTGGTAAACAAGGTGTGAATGATATGATCCGAGAAGCTTACGGATGCCCACCTCCCGGGTTCTGATTGCAGACCGTGCCGTCGTCAGGTTAATGAAATTTATACAAGCGAGGATGATCACAACAAATGCAATCAGGATGAAGAGGGTAACATAATCGATGTCCCCTTTGTCGTAATTGACTTGGAAAAGTACTGAGCTAGAATGTAGGTGGACACTCCTGAGAGGCTGTAAGTATAAATCCAGCCCACTCAGAATATTTTCGGGGAGGTTAGCCTTCAAAAGGTTGGGGAGTTGCGTCTCAACTTCCTGAGGAGAGTAACCTTTCTTCAACAGGACATAACTGACAACGTCGTTGTTAGTCCAGCCGTTGAAGTAATCCAGTCGTCTCTCGAGTGCATTCAGTGAGGCAATCATGTTGAAGTGCAAATGAGAATTCCTGGGGAAATCCTGAATTACACCCGTCACCTGGAACGAGTTCTGGTCGAGCCCCGCCTCGATCTTTATGGTTTTCCACATTGGATCGGCATCGCCGAAATATTTCTTCGCAGTAGTCTGATCGATCACGACGTTGTACGGCCCGTCCAATGCCGTGGACGGATCGCCCTGAATAAAATGGAATGTGAATATATCGAAAATACTGGAATCCGCGAAAGACAACCCGTCTTCATAGAATCGCTTTTCGCCGTAATGACAGAGCACGGTGGACCACGGAGTATACCTGGCAACGTCGGCTATTTCGGGGAACGCCCCCTTTAGGGCCGGAGCAAGTGCAGGCATTGTGATTGCGACTTGCTGCGCTTTCGTTCCTGAAGGTTTTTGAATTTCGACGACACGGTATATCCGATCGGCCTTCTTGTTGAACGTGTCGTAGTTCAACTCGTTCAGGACGAACAGCATTATCAGAGTGAATACAGTAAACCCTATGGCGAGGCCGGCGATATTTATGAAGAAATAGACCTTGGAGCTCGAGAGATTTCTAAAGATGGTCTTAACGTAGCTCCAGAACATTCCGTACTCCCTCCATCACATTCTCATTCACCACGTGGCCGTCGAACAATTGTACTATGCGATTGGCCCAGCCGGCATACTCCGTTGAATGGGTCACCATGATTATGGTAGCGCCGGCCTCGTTCAATTCAGCGAGACGAGTCATGACCTCCTCGCCGTTTTTCGAGTCAAGGTTCCCCGTCGGTTCATCGGCAAGTATCAGTCGCTGCTTCCCGACGACCGCTCTTGCGACGGCGACCCTCTGCTGCTGTCCTCCCGACAGCTGCTGCGGGAAGTGGTTCCGTCGAGTCGTTATCCGCATTTGCTCCATAACTTCCCTGACCATCTCTTTCCGCTGCGGGGACGCTACTCCCATATGCAACAGCGGGAGCTCAATGTTCTCGTAGACCGTCAGCTCGTTGATCAGGTTGAAGTTCTGAAACACGAAGCCGATGTTCCTTCTTCGAAGGTCGGCACGCTGCTTCTCGGAATATTTGGAGATTTCCTGCCCGAGGAAATAGTATTCCCCTTCCGTCGGACTGTCCAGGAGACCGAGTATTGTGAGCAGAGTTGTCTTACCGGAACCGGATGGCCCCATAATAGCCACGAACTCGCCGGAATCGACACGGAGGTTCGCGTTGGCCACCGCAACCGTTTCGACATCATTGGCTCTGTAGACTTTCTTGAGATTACTGATCCGGATCAATGAGCCAGTCCTCAATAACTTGCTATGTCTCATGGTAACCTTCAAAAATTGTGCCTGATTAAATCACGCCCGCAGCACGCACTAACGCAGGTTAGGTTGTTCCCCTGTTCGGTTTTGGTACGCGAAGTGTGCGGAATCGATACAAATTTTGACCTGTTTCTAATTTTCCACATCGTTCGCTTTATCGGGGCAGGATCATTAGATTTATTCATGGCCTCGGTTGCTGAAAACAGCGGTAGTGTGTTAATAGTCGACGATGATGCTGCCATTCTCACGGCATTTGAGCTCCTTCTGAAACCGCATCTCCGGTCGGTTGAGACCGAAAGGGATCCCCATAATATAGAAAAAAGATTGAAGTCAAAGGCATACGACGTCGTTTTTCTTGACATGAACTTTGCAAAGGGATCGACGACCGGCGAGGAAGGGTTCCGGTGGCTGAACAGGATTCTCTCTATCGATCCCGGCGCCGTGGTAATACTGATCACGGCCTACGGCGACATCGAGACTGCCGTCCGCGCCATCAAGGAAGGGGCCACGGACTTCGTCGTTAAGCCGTGGCAAAACGAGAAGATCCTCGCAACGCTCTCATCGGCTCTGAAGTTGCGCGAGTCCCAGGTGAAACTCGCCGCGATGCGCACCCGGGAAAAATTACTTAGCGCCGATCTCGACCAGCCTTTTCACGACATAGTCGGCAAGTCGGCATCCATGGCACAGATATTCGAGACGATACGAAAAGTCGCGGCGACAGAGGCAAATATACTTGTACTGGGCGAGAACGGTACTGGCAAGGAGCTTGTGGCCCGCGCCGTACACCGCTTTTCGAACAGGGCAGACAATCCTTTCATAGCGGTCGACATGGGTGCTATCAGCGAGACCCTCTTTGAGAGCGAGCTCTTCGGGCACGAGAAAGGTTCCTTTACAGGTGCAACGAACGAGCGAATGGGAAGATTCGAGATAGCCTCCGGTGGAACACTCTTCCTCGACGAGATAGCCAACCTTTCACTTTCTCTTCAGGCTAAACTCCTCGCAGCGGTTGAGAGACGCGAGGTGATGAGGGTAGGTTCCGACAAATCCCGCCCGATCGATATCCGGCTAATCTCGGCCACCAATATGCCGATCCACGAAATGGTGCCGCAGAGGAAATTCAGGGAAGACCTTCTTTACAGGATAAACACGGTGGAAATAAATCTCCCGCCGCTGCGCGAACGCATGGATGACATCCCGCTCCTCGTCGAACATTTCATGAGAATCTACGGAAGGAAGTACCAGAAAGCGCACATCCGGGTATCCCCAAATGCCATGAAAGCCTTGAGTGAGTACCACTGGCCGGGAAATGTCAGAGAATTGCAGCACGTCATCGAACGGGCCGTGATATTGAGCGATTCCGACTCCCTGCAACCGGAAGAAATTCTTTTGAAGACTTCAATGACGACACAAGGTAACGGATCGGATTCGGACCGCTCGCTGGACGAAATCGAGAAAAGACACATCGAGATGACGATAAAGAAGCACAACGGGAACGTCAGCGCAGCGGCAAAAGAACTCGGCCTGACCAGGACCGCACTTTACAGAAGGATCAGGAAGCACGGGATATAAGAAGTTTACTGAAGAACAATCTTATGAATCTTGATCGTTTCCGGGTTGCCACCGTATCACGCGTGTCCCTGCTGATCGTCACCATTTCCCTGTTTGCCTACTTCCTATTCCACACCGCGTTGTACGAAATGACAGCGCTCATGGTTCTCCTGGCATCGTACCAGGTTTACGCTTTAGTAAACTGGATCGAGAAAAGGAACCGTAACCTGGCCCGATTCCTTGAGGCAGTCGAAGCCGAAGACTTCACGCAGACCTTCAACGTCGGCAAGACCGGCAAAGCATTCGAGGAACTGAACAGATCGCTGAACAGGATAACCCAGAGATTTGAGGAGGTACGGGGCGCAAGGGAAGACCAGTACCAGTACCTCCAATTCATCGTCCAGCAGCTCAGCGTCGGCCTGATCATTTACCAGCGAAGCGGCAAGATCGATCTCATCAACCGCGCAGCCAAACGCCTTCTCGGAGTGTCCTCCCTCAAGGATTTGAAAGAGATCAGTTCTGTAAGCAAAGACCTGTTCGAGACCCTGCGCAACGCCGGTTCCCGAAACAAGAACCTTGTTCGCATAGAAGGCAATAACTTTTCCGTGAGACTTGCAATACAGACATCCGAGTTCAGGATGAGAGGAATAACGTATACGGTCGCTTCGATACAGGATATGCGGGGTGAAATGGAGGAAGTTGAGCTCGACGCCTGGCAGAATCTGATAAGGGTGCTGACGCATGAAATTGCTAATTCCATTGCCCCTATTGCTTCTTTGGCTTCAACCGCAAACAAATTGCTGTCCGACACCGGGTTGCAATGTAACGAGAACGGACAGCTGGTCCCGCCTGTGCTTAATGACGTTCAAACTGCGGTCCGGACAATCGAGAGCACAAGCGAAGGCCTGCTTCGTTTTGTAAACTCTTACAGGACCCTCACGCACATCCCGAGCCCGAAGTTGCTGGTTTTCCCCATCGCGATGTTGTTTTCCCGCGTCGAACAGCTGGTCAAATCGGCTGTT
>JAJYJD010000258.1 GCA_021789755.1 Bacteroidota bacterium | reverse complement strand
TGTCGACTGTGCCTGTTACCTTGACTTCCTTCGCGGCGTATTGGACAAGGAGATCGTTCGCCTCCTTGTGCTTGGCGGTAATCGCCAGGTAAACCTTGCCGTCCTTGCTGAGAATGCCGACGGGCAGGCCGCTGTTGATGCACATCTTGGCGCACTCCTCGTGGCTCGCGCCATGCTGACCTTTCGTGAGATAACATGCAAGGTCGACAACTTCTCCCTGGATGGTCGTCGTCTTGGCTTTGGAAGTCATGCTCGTACCGTGCATGTCACCCATGCCTTTCATACCTTTCATGTCCTGTGCCTGTGTCATCGCGGCAGTCGCCAGGATTGCCGTGAAGACGAAGGCTGCTATCTTTATGTATCGCATCTCTTCCTCCTCTTTTTGTTTTACTTGTGCGCTTTGTCGAAACGCGCGGATGCTTCCTTCCAGTTGATATTCTTCATGAACGCGGCGATGTAGTCGGCGCGCTTCAAACCGTAGTCGATCATGAAAGCATGTTCAAAAACATCGAGCACGACTATCGGCGTGCAGCCCGCGAGGTGGCCCATATCGTGTTCGTTGATCCAGTCGTTGTAGAGCGTACCGTTGGCCGTGTCGAGATACAAAAGGGTCCATCCTATTCCCCGCATGCTTCCGGCCGCCCTGAAGTCCGCTTCCCAGTTGGCGTAGCTCCCGAACTGCTTTTCAATTGCGCCGTGCAAACCCGTGCTTCCCGCGAGAGGCTCCTTCGCGCCCAGGTTGTCGAAGTAATATTCGTGCAGACGCATCCCGTTGAACTCCCAGCCGAACCGTCTCTTCAGCTCGGCGTATTCAGGCGCAGCCGTCTTGCCGTCCTTAAGCAACTGGGAAAGAATGTCGGCGAGTTTGTTTGTGTTGGTGACGTAACCCTGATAAAGAGTGAAGTGATTCTCGAGGAGCTGCTTTGAGAACCCCTCCATTCCGATCAAGTGACCGTAATTTTTCGGTTGATAAGCCATTGCTCATTCCTTTCTTTTCTATGACAGGACTCAGAGTCCGCCTCGATTCAGGAGGACGAAGAGCTGCCTGTCTCCATTCAAAAGGGTTATGTATATATCAAGTTCCTCGCGGGACTCGTTCCGAAACCCTCGAAGGCGGAATTGGCAGATATCTGGTCCGGGGTTCGGAGATTCTCCGGGAACTTATCAGGCGCTGAAAGAATGGCCGCAGCCGCAGGTGCGCGTCGCGTTCGGATTCTCGAACGTGAATCCCTTTCCGCTCAGGCCGTCCTGGTAATCCAGTATCACGCCCGAGAGATAGGGAAGGCTTTTCTCGTCGACGAAAACTCTGACGCCGTTCGAGTCGATGACCTTGTCGGTCTCCCGTGACGTCTCGTCGAAGCCGAGCATGTAGCTGAAACCGCTGCATCCGCCTCCTTTGACTCCCATTCTGAGTCCGGCAGCTTCGGAAATATTGTTTTCGGTCATGACCTTCTTTATTTCCTTTGCGGCTCTATCTGAAATGATTATCTCTGACTGGGCTGTTTCTAGTTCAGCCATTTGACTCCTCCTGAAAGATTTATATGTAAACCTGATATCAGAACTTCAACGACGGCTTCCCGGGCTTCGCAGTCCGGAACTCGGGGTAATTAAGACTCCATACACCCTGAGATACAATCCTTAGTATGCCGTCCGAAACCATCACCTTAACTAACGCATTTAAAACGCCCTCAAGTTCCATATCCGAGACCTTGAACCCGCCGGATTTCAGGAAATACTTGACCGCATACCGCAGGTCGCGGTAAAATATGTTCGAATTGTGAAAAACTGGGAACTTCGAGCGAAAATACCCCAGAAATTGAGACTTGTGGTTTAATACAAAATCAATCTCTTTCATCTCTTTGAACCTTTCTTAGTAGGAAAAATATAAGATTCGCCTGTCCGATATACAATGAGACAGGGAGCGGAACACGGATCGGACGAATGCTGCGGATGGCAAGTTTCATTCACACGAATTCCACGAACAAATGATTCTCAACCCATGGACTGGCTCAACACGAATATCGCGAATGGAAGGATCGGACTTGTGCCGCCGCGAGTTTCACGAGTAAGCATTCGCGCCATTCGAAATTCAATCCGGCTTTCGTTCGTGCGATTCATGAATCGATAGTTTTATAAAGGTGCAAAGAAGGAAATATATAATTCCCATGGAAGGGTTATATGCCGGAGACGACAGGAAAGTTGTGCGGTCGCATTTAGACACAGGTTTGAACCGCTTTGCGTCCCGGTTGCTTATCCGCGGGAGAATATTATTTCTCTTTGCGTCCTTGTGACTTTGCGGTGAGACCCGCGGATTGAAACTGAAACAGTACCGGAAAATCCTCCAAATTGCATATTAGGCTCCACGTCCGTAAATTTTTTGTATAAAATCTGGAGGAATGTACAAATGGCAATTAAAGTCGGTATTAATGGATTCGGCCGAATTGGAAGAAACGTTTTTAGAGCTGCATACAAGAACCCTAATCTGGAAATTGTAGCCGTGAACGACATTACGGACGCGAAGACACTCGCACACCTGCTGAAGTATGACTCCGTGCTGGGGATCTTTGCAGGTAACGTCGCGGTAAAGGACAATGAAATCCTTGTCGACGGCAAACCACTGAAAGTTCTTTCGGAGAAAGACCATCACAACCTGCACTGGAAAGACCTCGGGGTAGATGTTGTCGTGGAATCGACGGGATTGAAACACTTCACTGCAGGTGACGAGGCGAAGACTCACCTCGCCAACGGCGCAAAGAAGGTTATCATCAGCGCGCCTGCGAAGGTGTTCGACATTACGATCGTGCTCGGCGTGAACGACAACCTTTATGATCCTGCAAAGCACAATGTCATTTCTAACGCCAGTTGCACGACCAACTGCCTGGCACCTGTAGTCAAGGTCCTTCGCGACTCGTTCGGTATCAAGAAGGGGCTGATGACAACTATCCACTCCTATACAAATGATCAGCGCATACTGGACCTGCCGCATTCCGACCTTCGTCGTGCGAGGGCGGCTGCGCTTTCGATGATCCCCACGTCGACCGGCGCCGCGAAGGCGATCGGACTTGTCATGCCGGACTTGAAGGGAAAGCTGGACGGTTTCTCGATGCGCGTTCCGACGCCGAACGTGAGTGTCGTGGATGTCGTCGTCGAAGCCGAAAAACCGACCACGAAGGAAGAAGTCAACAAGGCGATGAAGGCCGCCGCGGACGGGCCGTTGAAAGGCATTCTCGGATACAGCGAGGAGCCGCTCGTTTCGATCGACTACAGAGGCGATGCACGTTCCTCGATCGTCGATGCCCTTAGCACGATGGTAATCGATAACATGATAAAGGTAATTTCATGGTACGATAACGAGTGGGGCTATTCGAGCCGCGTCGTCGACCTCGTGATAAAAGTCGGCAAAAATCTCAAATAGATTTCTCGGCGGGGCTGGCCGTCAGGCGGCCCCGCTTTTCTTTGCCTCCGCAAAGGGACAAAAGGAAAGGGTAGTTTGAATTTCTTTCTGATCGCGGCGGTCATCCTGTCGTTAAATTCGTACCGTCTACCCGGCTCTTACAGCGCGCGCGATATATACGACAAATGTAAAACCAGGACAGTGGAGCTCGACAGCGCACTGCACCGGCTCGACATCCAGTTCACACAGAAGATGACAATACAATCGAGAGGAGGAGACGAGGACAGTCTCGTGTTCAGGATTACCGTCAACCGCGGCCAATTCGAAAGAAAACTCGTCTCCGGCACCGTTCCCAACGGCGACAGGTTCAACGGCGCATATGATGCATTCGATAGGATGTTCCTTCTCTCTGAATATTTCTCCGACAATGGAAAGATGCTGTCGTCCTGCGAGTTCGCCGACCCGGAGAGCGACGGTTCCTACAGGATCAACTTTGCCTTCTCTGAACCCTCCGATCCGGATAATCCGCTCAGCACCGTCTCGGCGGTCGTGAATCCGGTCGACTATTTTCCCGTCAGCATCAGGGAGCGAATCAGGGGACTCCCGCTCGGGATGGAATTCGACGACAACGTGCATGTCTCCTACGATAAAACGACGGCGCTGCATTTCCCGCGGGAAATTGTGATGCGGATTTATGGAAAGCTTTTCTTCCTTCATGGCGAGATAGGGAAGGTAATAATCGAGAACGAAGGGCTGAGGAAACTATGAAAGCCGTATTGTCATTTGTGATCATCGGATTCCTCGCCCTGGAGGCACCGACACAGACGCCGACCGCGGCGTCGCTCATCCAGGATTCACAGGACAGGGTCAGCGCTCTCGAACGGAAGGTCGACGTGACGAACGGCACCCTGACGATCTCGGTCAGGTTCGCGGCCAGGATCCTGGGAAGAAAATCGTCCGGAAACGCCGACTACAGAGTGACGGTAAGAAACGGCAAAGATGCGAAGAATGAGCTGGTCGGCACGCATTCGTTTTCGGATTCCACGGTCGCTTCAATGGTGGATCGCGAGCTGCGCCGCCGCGAGGATAAGCCGATAATGAATCTTTACCTCGAGAAAGCTTTCCCATGGACTCGATACCTGAGCCGGGCCGACAAGAAGCGCGAGTTCATGGCTACATTGGACTCGGATTCAGAAATCGTTTCCGGTAAGAGGTGCTTCCTGGTTTCGTACACGCTCGACGCGGAGGGAGATTCCGTGAGTGCCGAGGGCGAGGGGAAAATCTGGATAGACTCCGGGACCCTTCTCCCGGTGCGAGCTTACTTCGATTTCGACATGAGCACGCACCGCGGCAAAGCGGAAGTAATATGTTCCTCCGATTTCAGCTCCCTGAACAGCGGGATTCCCGTCATTCTCAGGAGCGAGACTCAAACGATCCCGAAATTTCTCTTCATCAGCGTCGGATCGATCAGAACAGTAGTGGAACAATCTGATTTTAATCTGGAGTAAGAAAATGGCTGACACGTTCACTAAAAAAAGTATTGACAACATCGATGTGAAGGGCAGGAAAGTACTCGTCAGAGTGGATTTCAACGTCCCGCTCGACGAGAAGAAGAACGTAACGGACGACAAGCGTATCGTGGAGTCGCTTCCGACCATAAAGAAGATACTGAAGGACGGGGGCATACCGATACTGATGAGCCACCTCGGGAGGCCGAAAGGCAAGCCGAACCCGGAGTTCTCGCTTGCGCCGGTGGCGAAAAAACTCGGCGAACTTCTTTCGGCAAAGGTGATCATGGCACCAGACTGCATCGGGGCACCAGCGAAGACGGCGATAGCATCGGCGAAACCCGGAGACGTCGTGCTACTCGAGAATCTCAGGTTCCACGCCGAAGAGGAGGCGAACGACGCGAATTTCGCGAAGGAGCTTGCATCGCTCGGC
>JAJYJD010000257.1 GCA_021789755.1 Bacteroidota bacterium | reverse complement strand
ACTGAAGGAAATGGTGGACCTTTACGACAAGAGCCTGAAGCAGTTCGACGCAGGCGAAATTGTCAGGGGCCGCATAATAGGATTGACCGAAAACGACGTCATTGTAGACATAGGATTCAAATCTTCTGGACTCGTGCCGAAAATTGAGTTCCCGAATCTAAATGAACTCAAAGCTGGAGATGAAGTAGAAGTATATCTTGAAAGTGTTGAAGACCAGGACGGACAGGTCGTCCTATCGAGACGACGCGCGGATTTCATCAGAATCTGGGATCGAATAGTCAGTGCCCACGACAATCAGACCGTGCTGCAGGGAACTGTTTTGCGCCGCGTGAAGGGCGGACTCATGGTCAACCTGATGGGCCTGGAGTCGTTCCTCCCGGGATCGCAGGTCGACGTCAGACCGGTCCGTGATTTCGATGCGTACGTCGGAAGGACGATGGACTTCAGGGTTGTGAAAATCAACGAAGCAGCCGAGAACGTCGTCGTCAGCCACAAGGCACTGCTCGAGGCCGAACTCGAGGAACAGAGAAAACGAATCCTCTCGAAACTGGAGAAGGGCCTCATCCTCGAAGGCTCGGTCAAGGCGATCACCGAATTCGGCGTCTTCGTCGACCTCGGAGGCGTCGACGGGCTGATACATATAACGGATCTCTCCTGGGGAAGAGTCAATCACCCTTCTGAAATTGTGAAATTGGACCAGAAGATTCAGGTTGTCGTGACGGACTTCGACGAGGAAAAGAAGCGCATTTCCCTGTCGATGAAGGCGCTTCAGCCGGAACCGTGGAAGAATATAGAAGACAAATACCAGGTCGGACAGAAAGCAAACGGAAAGGTCGTGTCCCTGACCGAGTACGGCGCCTTTGTCGAAATCGAGAAAGGAATCGAAGGCCTCATACATATTTCGGAAATGAGCTGGACTGAACATGTAAAACATCCCTCGCAGAAGGTGTCGATGGGACAGATCGTCGAAGCCGTCATCCTCAGCCTCGACAAGGACAACAAGAAGCTGTCGCTCGGACTGAAGCAGCTCGAACCTGATCCGTGGGAGCAGCTAATCGAGAAGTATCCTGTCGAGTCTAGGCACAAAGGCATCGTCCGCAACCTGACCAACTTCGGCGTGTTCGTCGAGCTGGAGTCGGGAGTAGACGGGCTGATCCACATCTCCGATTTGTCGTGGACCAAAAAGATTCGCCATCCTGGCGAGCTCGTGAAACGCGGCGACGAGATTGAAGTCATCGTGCTCGCCGTCGACAAGGAACAGAGAAGAATCTCTCTCGGTCACAAGCAGGCGCTTGAGAACCCGTGGGACAAGTTCGAGCAGGAATTCAAAGTCGGCAACGAAGTCCAGGGAAAGATCGTGCGCCATATCGAGAAGGGCGCGATCGTCGAGCTTCCCGGCGAAGTCGACGGATTCGTGCCTCATTCGCACATGTCCCCGGTGAACCTGAAAAACTTCTCGGCTCATTTCCCGACAGGTGAAGTACTCAACCTGAAGGTGATCGAATTCGACAAGGACGGGAAGCGCATAGTCCTGAGCGTTTCCGAGTATTTCAAAGACAAAGAGCAGCCACAGCTGCACGACTTTCTTGTCGCACACGGAATCGACCCGAACGAGAAGCGCGATCGCAGGCCGCGCCTCGGCGAAAAGAAGCCAAAGGATCAAAAGGAGACCGTTGAAGCCACTGAGGTCCCCCCGGCCGAAGATAAGCCGCAAGAGAATCCTGAAGCTTAACCCGGAAGTTCCATCCCGCAAAGGATGATTTGGCGGCGGATCTAAGTCTGGTCCGCCGCTTTTTTTTGTGATTGACTTCTGCCTGACTCAACGGCCAGGTGTATTTGAGCAGAACCGTCGTTCCTTTACGCCGGAACTATCCCGGCACGAATGCGTCTTTTATAACGAACTCGTTTGTTTACCAAGCACATTACCTCAACCATTTCTTTCGAGCATCCCCCCAATGAACGTGGAAGGTCATCATGAATTCCAAAATCGTCAGACTATTTCTCTTGTTGTTTGCCTTTTTTGTGACGCCTCAGTTTTCAAACGTAGTCTATGCTCAACAACCAGATCCGCAAAACACAGCGAGCGCCGGTGCAGGTACCGTCAGCGGCACCGTCAAAAGCGGAGACAAGCCTGTGGTCGGCGCAACCGTGCGACTCCTCGGCCTGGATCGGTCGACCTATACAGATGAAAGCGGAAATTTCTCTTTCCCGGAGGTGCCGACCGGCGAGTACAAGGTTTTCGTCAGATGCATCGGCTATGCTTCCGGGACGAAGGAAATTGACATCCGCAGCGCACCGGTGAAGGTGTCATTTTCTTTGAAACAGTCGGCCATCCTTTCCGAAGAAGTTGTGGTCTCGGCGTCTCCTTTCGCCAGGCCGGCCGATGAACAGTACCAACCTGCCGAATCGATGTCGAGAGAACAGCTGTACAACAGTGCAGGAGAGAGCTTTGCGCAGGAGATCTCCGACATGCCCGGTGTAAGCGTCAGGTACAACGGCGCGGCGCCTTCACGGCCCATGGTACGCGGGCTTTCAGACAACGAAGTGCTTGTTCTACAGGACGGCCTTCGGATGGGAGACGTGTCCACATACGACCCTGCGCATGCGGTACCGATTCTTCCCCTGAGCATTGCGCAGATCGACGTGGTCAGAGGCCCGGCGAGTATCATGTACGGGCCCAATGCAATAGGCGGCCTCATAAACATAATCACGAACACAATTCCTACAGCTTCAACCAGACCTTTTTCCGGTACAGTCTCAATGGCAGGGAACACGGTAAGCGATCTGTACTCGGGATACTTCGATGGCGTATACAGCAGCGGCGGGAGTGCTCTGAGTATTTCGGCAGGAGGATCCCATTCGCAGGATACTCGCATCCCGAAGGGAAGCTATTTCGACGGCATCGATTATTTCGAGCTTAGCCGGATGCCACAGTCGTTCGCTCATTCACAGCAGGAAGGCGCCGGATATTCATACCAGGGAGATTTTGGAATGATCGGCGCAGGGTACCGGCATTTCGAAATGACGTACGGCGTTCCGGGAACGCCTCCGAATTCCGACTGGCTGCACGACCCGCCGACAACTTCGCTGATCGAACAGAAGAAGAACCTTGTGGAGCTTCGCGGGCTGTGGGCCGTCGATGGCTCGGCGGTCAAGCAGGTGAGGCTCAACGCCGACTTTATCGATTACGATCATTCAGAATATCCGACGCAGCAGGACTCCACGGGCGTATCCAATCCACGGGCTAATTTCTTTCACAAGCAAACATTTAACGCGACGCTGCAACTTATGCATCCGCAGTTTGGACCAGTCCGCGGAACTGTCGGGCTCTGGACGGAAGTCGACCACCTCCGGATAGAAGGCGACCAGCCTCTCGGTCCGAACTCCGTTACATCCGGATTTGCCGGATATATTTATGAGGAGTATCTGCTGAGCCGGGACACGCGGCTGCAGGGCGCGGTCAGGTACGACTACAATAACATTCACACGCAGCCTTATGCCGCCTCGCAGGATTCTCTCTTCCGCACGCTGGACGTGACCCGTTCGCACAACGCGTTCACAGCCTCGCTAGGCGCGGTGCAGTACCTTTCCCGCGATATGAGTGCGTCGCTGAGCATCGGCCGTTCGTTCAGAGCTCCGACGGTGCAGGAACTCTTTGCGCAAGGAGCGGATGCCGCCAGCAATACTTACTCGATAGGCAATGCTAACCTCAATCCGGAGACGGCCTTCGGCATCGATGCGTCGCTGAAGGGTCACTTCACGAACACGTCGTTCGAGCTCACTCCGTATGTCAACTTCATCGGCAATTACATCTATGCTCATCTCACAGGCGATACCGTACAGAACCTCCCGGTGCGGCAGTTCTCGGCGACGGACGCCCGTCTTTACGGCTTCGAAGCGATGGCTACCGTCGAGCCCGCCGACAATATCGCGTTCGAAGCGAGTGCAAGTTATGTCAATGCCCAGGACACGAAGAATAATGAGCCCCTTCCTTTTATTCCTCCGCTCCACGGCTTCTTGAAACTGACGTACCAGGATGCGACATATTCCGGGATAGTTGAATGGCGCCTTGCGGCGAGTCAGACCCGACTTGGCCAGGGCGATACTTATACCGCCGGTTACGGCGTCGTAAACATCGGTTTCGGAGTAAGGCTTATCTCCGGAGGTCTGGTCAACGACATCAGCATCCATTGCGACAACCTGCTTGACCAGGTGTATCGTGACAACCTGTCGGTTATCAAAGACTTCATCCCGATGCCCGGACGAGGTTTCAGGTTGAATTACGACCTGATGTTTTGAAACTGCAGAAGAATCTCCCTTCGTATTAGTGATGGATTAGCGCTTTCCTTATACTCTCCACCGTATCGGGCCGGGGAGAGGCTAATTGAAAGAGAATTACCGCAGGGGTACGCAAGGCATCGGATTTAAGGACTTCGATACACACGGAGTGGCACGGAGGAATTGATTACCTCCTTTGCGTTTCCTCCGTGTCGTCTGCGGTTAAATCCCCGTGGGTCCCGTCAGACATGCTTTTCTTTTGAACCATATGCCATATATTACTGCGAACCAGTTGCGCCCCGCGGCGTGCAGGGTTTTGCCACCTGGATAGAGAAACGTTTGCGAGCAGTTTACAGGAGGATGATATGAAAAAGGGACTTCGCTTCATTCTTTGCCTGATTCTTCTCTCGGCCGGGGACTCGTTCGCGCAATATTACGGCGAGCGGTCTCTCGAAAAATCGTTCGAACAGAACACACTCTTCTTCCAGCCGAGCTACATCAGCCCATACGGGATCGGATCTTTCGCTCTCGCGACCCCCGGGCTCATCGATGATCCGCTTCTGAATTTGCAGGTCAACCCCGCCTTATTCAGCGCCGATACCGCGGGATACAATCACCTTTACATTGACTTCCGCTCATATCGGCAAACTGCGACCTTCTACCAGCCCTTTTATCCGTACTACAACGGCGGTGCAGTGCCGGTGTCGCAAAGTGTGATTTTTCCGTACTACTATGTCAACTCTCGTCCGATCATCGAACCGATCTTCTCCGCCGCCTTCCTCACTAAGCCGCTTCCGTCCGCCTTACCCGGGCTCTTTGTAGGACTGACGTACCAGGCGATCATGCAGGATTCGAAATACTACGCCGTGCCGTTCGATATATATCAATCTTATCCCGGTTATGACTACAACGGCAGGGCGCTGGCGAGCAGTTCGACCATACCAATAACGACCGTGTCGTCCGGAGAGGACAACATGCACAACACCGGAAACTTCTTCTCGCTTTACGCCGGATACAGGTTTTCGGATGACCTCAGGCTCGGCCTGCGCGTCGCCAGAGGCCTGTATTCT
>JAJYJD010000256.1 GCA_021789755.1 Bacteroidota bacterium | reverse complement strand
CCCTGTTCCAATCGGTCTTTCGCGACATTGCTTTCATGAATGGAACTTAGATCGCCACAAAGATAGAAGCAAAATCCCGTGCGGGAGAATCCTGGGCTCCGTGCGTGGGAAAAGCCACATGCTCCGGTTGCCGGGGGCAGAACCACGCAGGTTTGATCCGCGAGTCGGATTCGGGTACTGAGAGCTAATTATCGACCGATCCCGTTGAAATTGCCGCTGAAGCTTGATTCTCAACGGGTTTGGTGATATTTTTTTCTTCGATGACACGAATTCCAGGCGACATCCTTTCCGAACATCGCATTCCGGAAGACTGCGGTATCGGTAATCCCACTGACAAAACCTCCCGTCCGAAGGATCCGTTGGATTGATTTCGAATTGTTCAGTTCATTCCCTGCACACTAAAAAAGACAATCTTAGTTTAGAAGAGTACCCCCGCAATGCGGGGCAGAACTAGAGAGGCAATATGAGATACGACGCGGGTACCGTTCGCGCTTTCGACTCCTCGCACGCCGCGGAACTAGGCCAGATGAAGGTCATCGTTGCTTTCACTGCGCTGACGGCGATCGGCGCAAAAGTATACATCCCTCACGAGCCGGTTCCGTTCACCTTGCAGACCCTGTTCGTTGTTCTGGCGGGGGCGTTCCTCGGAAGGAAGGGCGGGACGGTCAGCATACTCACTTACCTTCTTCTTGGCGCCGCGGGCATCCCGGTTTTTGCCGGGCCGGAGGCGGGCTTTCCTGTGTTTTTCGGGCCGACCGCCGGGTACCTAATCGGGTTCGTACTGAGTGCCGCCGTCGTCGGATCGATCATAGACCTCGACGACTCATTTCTCTGGACCGCCCTTTCCATGCTGGCGGGGTTCGCGATAATTTTCGCCTGCGGAACCGCTTGGCTCAACGCGTTTTTCCTTCACGACTGGAACGCCTCCATCGCGCAGGGTTTTCTGATCTTTTCATTCTGGGATTTAGTCAAGCTGGCTGCGGCCGTCGGCGTGTACCGAGCTCTCAAGGCTGATCCCGCGTTTCACACAAACCACAAGTCCGAAGCACTTTCCCGAAGGGTGAAATAAACTCTCTTGGCGGATACGTTCGGACGGAACTGGAGGAATAATGGGTAACCCACTCTTCGCCACAAAATCTCTGGAGAGCCTGACTAAGGAGGCTGCTGACAACGAACATGGTCTGAAACGAACACTCGGCCCGCTTAATCTCACAACGCTAGGCATCGGTGCGATTATCGGCGCAGGCATTTTCGTACTAACCGGCCAGGCGGCCGCCCAGTATGCCGGGCCCGCGATCGTACTTTCATTCATAGTCTCCGGTCTCGGATGTGCGTTCGCCGGACTCTGCTACGCCGAGTTTGCGGCGATGATACCGATAGCCGGAAGCGCCTACACTTACGCCTACGCCACTCTAGGAGAATTCATCGCGTGGATCATCGGATGGGATCTGATACTCGAATACCTCTTCGGCGCTTCCACCGTCGCGGTAGGATGGTCGGGCTATGTCGTCAGCTTCTTCAAGGATTTCGGGCTGAATATACCTGCATATCTCGCAAGCGCACCGATAAATTACGATCCGCACGTCGGATGGATAATGACAGGCGCCGTCCTCAATTTCCCCGCGATGTTCATCATAGCGATCATCACGACCCTCCTCGTCATCGGCATAAGGGAATCTGCGGACTTTAACAATATCATTGTGATAGTCAAGGTAGCGGTCATCCTCCTTTTTGTCGGGTTCGGTATCGCCTACATACATCATTCAAACTGGGTCCCGTTCATTCCGCCTAACCAGGGCCACTTCGGCGAATTCGGCTGGAGCGGCATTCTCCGCGGTGCAGGAGTGATATTTTTTGCATATATAGGTTTCGACGCCGTCTCCACTACAGCACAGGAAGCGAAGAACCCGCAGAAGGACATGCCGATCGGGATAATGGGCTCGCTTGGCGTTTCAACCATCCTTTATATCGTCGTCGCCCTCGTCCTCACCGGCCTGGTCAGTTACAAGCAGCTTCTAGTCCCCGACCCGATTGCAGTCGGAATCGACGCGGCAGGCAAAGGACTTTTCTGGCTGCGGCCGATAGTCAAGATCGGCGCCATCGCCGGGCTGAGTTCAGTGGTCCTCGTCATGCTCCTCGGCCAGCCGAGAGTCTTCTACAGCATGGCGAAGGACGGACTCCTTCCGCCGAAGTTCGCGGCCATACACCCCAAGTTCAGAACACCCTATATAACCACGATAGTCACCGGCACCGTCGCCATGGTAGTCTCCGGCCTCTTCCCCATCGGCATCCTCGGAGAACTGGTCTCCATCGGAACACTCCTCGCTTTCGTAATCGTCTCGCTGGGAGTCCTCGTCATGAGATACACCAAACCGGACGTACACCGCCCGTTCAGGACACCATGGGTTCCGCTGGTGCCGATCCTCGGCGCTCTTCTATCCGCCGCCCAGATGGTCGGACTCCCGATCGACACGTGGTACAGGCTGATAATATGGATGGCGATCGGTTTCATTATATACTTTACCTACAGCCGCAGTCACAGTAAACTCAGAGCGGCTGCCAGGACGAACAGTTAGACATTGTCGTCCGGCTCGATTTGATCCAACACGGCTCCGCTCTACAAAAAGGACGGAGCCGTTCGGTTTTGTGTGAACTGATTTTGCCGGAGATCTTCAGGTATGAAAAAAAGCACGTATTACACTATTGAAGAAATGTGGGCATTCCGGAATACCACGAATATGAATAACGCGCGGGACCGGTCATTAGTGATACTTGAACTATTCAATGATGTTCGTGTCATTCGTGCTAAACACGAGGGCCAGTCCAATACGGAGGAAGAATGAGCGTTAGCAATGAGACCCAGCAGGAAGGAACACAGTTCAAGCGTGAGCTGAAACTCCTCGACTCCACGATGATCGTCATCGGCTCGATGATCGGGTCAGGCATATTCATAGTGAGCGCGGATATGTCGCGCACGCTCGGCTCGCCGGGCTATCTGCTGCTGACCTGGCTCATCACCGGCGCGATGACTGTTATCGGCGCTTTGAGCTACGGCGAGCTCGCCGGTATGATGCCGCATGTCGGCGGATTATACGCCTACCTGAAAGAATCATACAGCCCGCTCCTCGGTTTTCTGTACGGATGGACCTCGTTCCTCGTCATACAGACCGGCACGATCGCAGCCGTCGCGGTCGCGTTCGCGAAATTCACATCGGTTCTCATCCCATCACTCGGCGAGAGTAACGTTCTTCTCACAGTCGCCGGGCTGAATATATCCGCGGCTCAGATCGTGGCGATCGCAAGCATCGCTCTCCTGACCTACATTAACACCCGCGGTGTCCGCCAGGGAAAACTCGTGCAGAATATTTTCACTATCACGAAAACACTCGCCCTGATCGGACTCATCATCCTCGGCATAATGATAGGGCGGAACGTCATGGCGATGCACCTGAACTTTGCCGACTTCTGGAACGCGAGCTGGACGCATGTCGCCGGCGGTAAGATCGTCCTGATAGAATCTCTTTCGGGCCCGATGCTCCTCGCCGCGATAGGTGTCGCAACGGTCGGTTCCCTCTTCTCAAGCGACGCATGGTACGACATCACCTTTGCCGCCGGAGAGGTTGTAAATCCCAAACGGACAATTCCTCTGAGCCTGCTGTTCGGAACGCTCACCGTGACTCTCCTCTACATCCTCGCCAACGTCGCGTATATCGTGTCGCTTCCTCTCGTCGGCTCTCCGGCGGGTCACGGCGTCATGGCACAGGGGATTCAATTTGCGGCTGACGACAGGGTCGGCACAGCGGCGGCCGCCGTAATCTTCGGCGCGCCGGCGGCCATAATCATGGCGGTTCTTATAATGATTTCCACATTCGGCTGCAATAACGGGCTCATACTGGCGGGGCCGCGTGTCTATTACGCGATGGCCAAGGACAAACTGTTTTTCCAGAGCACCGGAAAACTCAACGGGAAGTCGGTCCCGGGAACCGCCCTCATCGTTCAAGGTGTCTGGGCCAGCCTTCTTTGTTTGTCGGGGACGTACAACGATCTTCTCGACTACGTCATCTTCGCAGTGCTGATATTCTTCATCCTGACAATCACCGGCATTTTCGTTCTGCGGAAGAAACGCCCCGATGCCGAGCGGCCGTACAAGGCGTTCGGCTATCCCATTCTGCCGGGATTATACATTCTCACAGCCGCGGCAATCGCCGTCGACCTCCTGATGTTCAAACCGGCTTACACCTGGCCTGGTGTAATCATAGTCCTCCTCGGAATCCCTGTGTACTTCATCTGGAAGAAGACGGCGAAGAGAAACAGCGGAATAATGGAATAGTGGATCGTCGGAAAAAGCGGAGAGAAAAACACCGGGGAGATGCACACGCAACCGTGCCAGGGTTTTCGAAATATATGGCCCCTACGGGGCTACTGTTTTTGTTTTTCGCGTTTCTATAAATATGTCGTCCCTGACGGGACTTACCGATGGATTTCACCACAGGGAAGAAGAGACGAAAAGAATCCTACATGGCACTTCTCAGAGCTTTTGCGTTCCTGGTTAGACCCGTGCTCTTTGCGCCTCTGTCTCTCCCGTTCATTAATACCAAAATAGGATGTAAAGGCTGCCGCTGAGCGGCATTTGCGCCGAGCAGAGAAAGTTCTACTTCTCCGGCGTGAATTTCGTTACAGCATTATGCACCGCCTTAACCGTCCTCAGGTAGGCGTAGATCGCTCCGAGGTCATGATCGGTCATGCCGGCAAATGAAGTCAGCGGCATCGGGGTGTTGAATGCCCTGGGTGAGACCGGGATATTTCTTCCGGATTCCGTCCTGTATGTCTTGAAGTAATTGATGAAATCGGCGGCGGTCCACTTTCCGATTCCTGTCGCGGAATCCGGAGTGATGTTCGCGGACCTGACTACTCCGCTCCCCATTCCGAACGCGAAACCGCCGGCGAACTCCATCCCCGGCACGGGCTGACCCTTCTCCATTTCGGTGTGGCAGTCGGCACATGCCGACGCGTTCGTGAGGTACTTACCATACGAGACGATATCTGTCGTGTCGGGCTGAGGCGCAGGATGGTACGATTCCAAAGGCATTGTCTTCACAATCAGGTTCAGCGGGAAATCAAGACTCCTCGCCGGTATCGTATTCTGTATCGGCTTGAGAGACCTTATATACGCCACGATCGAATAGATGTCTTCAGTATCCATGCTGTTGAAATGATAGTACGGCATGATCGGGAAAATAGCCTTGCCGTTCTTGTCGACACCACATGTGATAGCCCTGATCAGTTCACCGTCGGTCCAACTTCCAATTCCGGCGGGAGTGATGTCATAAGCGTAGACCGTGCCCGGAACGCCTGACGTTACTTTGTCGAG
>JAJYJD010000255.1 GCA_021789755.1 Bacteroidota bacterium | reverse complement strand
GACATGTCACATTGAAAGTGTACGACATCCTCGGCAGACAGGTGGCAACGCTGGTAGATGGTGTGCAGTCTCCGGGATTACACAACGTGGTGTTCGACGGCTCAAAGTTCGCAAGCGGTGTGTACCTCTACAGGATACAGAATGGGAACTACACCCGGACTATGAAGATGGTGCTGGTGAAGTAAACCTCTGAACCTCAGACTGTCAAATTGGAAGGCGGCATTCGGAAGATGCCGCCTTTTATTTTTGCGCAAACCTCGAACTACCTCAGGTCTGTACGTACTCCCGCATTTATCACTCTGCCTTCAAGCGGCGCCCGGATGTGGCTGAATTGCGGATTAACCTCCGGCCCGGAAAAGATGGGCGAGTAATTAGCCTGCTTGTAATTGAACAGATTTTCCGCGGCTATGAAGAATGTAAAATGGTGAACGGCCTTTTCAAGAAGAAAATCCATAACCCAGTATGCGGGCGATCTCGTTCCATCATGCACATGCCGCGGCCCTGTACACCGAAGCTCAATCCCCGCCTCTCCGAAATGTTCAATCTCGTAAGCAATATCGGTAACGAATCTGTTCCCCGGAGTGAGATAATGTTCACCCTGTGACCCCTGGAAGTTATCCCTCGCAATCGGTATACGTGTATCCGATATTTACTTGCATGTCGGCGTAAGTCAATTTTATGTCTGTCTCTGCCCCCCAGCTGGAAAGGTAACCGCCAGCATTGCTCATCGAAAAGAATTGCTGCGGGGAGATGGTCTGTGTTTGCAGTATGAACGGATTCTTCACGCGCGCAAAGAAAAGCGCCCGGTCAATGTCGAGCGACAGCTCATCAAAGAGGACGGCGTTATAGGTAATGTCAAACTCGCCTCCGACTGACTTTTCAGGAACAATGTCACCCCCTGACGGAAGAATCTGATAAATCGCACAGGGATCGGACTGATCGGAGAAAATTGTCGCTGCTTTGTAACCCATCCCCGCGCTTGCCCGCAGACCGATCTCTTCGCTCACCCTGTAAATCGCTCCGATCCGCGGAAGAATTTGGAAGGGGTAGCCCCGCGGCTTGTCCATCCTGAGTCCCGTCTCGATCTTAAGCAGACCTGCCAGACGCCGGTCGTCCTGTCCGAAGGCACCGGTTTGTCCATCTGGCGAAACTCCTGTCAAAACCCGATGAGGACGGGCTCTCGGCAAATCGATCGCTCGTGACGCTCGGGCCGCCGGTAATCGTGTGTTCTCCTGCGTGAGACTGCAACGTCAACTCGGTATAACTCGTCCATTGTGTTCCTGAAAAACCGAGAGACTCGAGCGAATTGTTCAGAGAGAACTAGCCTATTCTGTTCTTCAACGCAAGCGATGTCCCGCTGAAATTGGTATTCAGCTGGAGCTGCGTATATCTCCTTTCAGATTTGCTCCTCTCGAGTTACGGGTGCTGCGGGCCCGGACCCGAACTAATTGCCGTCATATTGCCGCCCTCAAGATTCTCGTAACCGGTAGACAGCCCGAACATTATTTTCGTATCGTCACTCAGTGAGCAGAATATTTTCGAGTTGATAGTGTATGAAGTCTTCTTCGGCACATCCGAAAACCCGCTCCCGTCTCCATCGTAGGCGGAATGAGAATTCCCGTTGAGGGTGAATGTCACGCCGCTTCAAATATCCGACCGAAGAAAACACGATGGCTTGCCACCCGTCAGGAATTCCGGACACCATCACTTTTCCGTCAAACCCCGTCGTGCCACCTAAAGCTGTGCCTTCAATTGAAACATTCACACCCGGGATCGGTGCTCCGTTCAAGCTGTCGACGGCAACTGCCGTCAGCGTGATCTGAGCACGTGTAACCCCGACGCATACCAGCAATAAGACGGGGAGAAGAATGGACTTCTTCAATCTGTGATACCCTTTCTCTTAAAATAGAATCTAATGTCGCGATGCGAACGGCCGAAGAAAGAAAGTGGGCGATTATGGAGCCCGGGGAAGAAAAAGAAAAGGCGGCCCGAACGAGAGCCGCCTGTTAAAGAAATGAATCTTGGGCTTATTATTTGTTCGAAAGTGTAACTGTCCCGACGTTTGTGGTCTGGCCGTTCGTGACGCTGACGTTTGTGATGGTAGAATCGTTGAGAGCTGTATTGGCAGGCACGATGCTCAGGCTGTAAGTCCCGGACGGAAGATAACCAACCGTGAAATTGCCGGAAGTATCGGCAGCGGTAGAAACCGTGTCGGAGGAATTAAATGCGGTAATGGTCGGCCTCGCGCTGTCGGGCAATACGGTGCCTGTTATGGCGCCATTGGATGCGGTCGTGATGACTCGTATGACGGGTTTCAGCATGAACTGCCCGGAAAGACCGCCGGTGGTTACAATCGATTGATCTGCGTTGAAATCAAGCGTCAAAACATAAGTAATGTCCGATTGAATTGTCGCATCGACGTTGAGTTTCAATCCGCTCTGCACTCCGCTCGGAACCGTCAGAGGGGAGCTTACCCCGCCGATAACCACATTCGACCCGCTACCGATGAATAGCCTCACTTGAGAATACCGTCCGGCGGGCACGGTTGCGCTGCCGATGACGGCATTGACCCCGTTTGTGAGCTGTAGAAGATCGTAGGTCTTCGGCGTACTGTTCAGCGTTACCCAACCGGATGTCGTATCGGAGGTTGCGATGTGCGCCTGCACGCTGTCAATTTCAATATTCACGGCATCAAATGCAGCCGGGCTGTCTATCATGTTTACCTGCAGCGTTCCACTCCCGTTTGCCGAAGTGGGAGATGACTTGCTGCAACCGGCCGCCAGCAATCCTACGAGGGCAAGAACAAGAAATAGCATGAATTTTTTCAACATGGTGCGTCTCCTTTTCGCTTATGCAGAACAAAGATCGCACAAATTTGGTGCCGGCGCCAATCACCAACGGGAAGGCGCATTCGGTAGAATAGGCTGTGGATGGGTGAATATTTTGCCGGTTTCCATGCAACTTTTGCGTACCCTCTCCGCTCGCACCTTTAATGATCCGCACACACCTTCGGTCGTGCCGTTACTTTACCAGCATCATTTTCTTCATACTGGTGAATCCTGAAGCCGAAATGCAGCAGAGGTATAACCCGCTCGGCAGCCGACTCCCATCGAATTGAACGGTATAGCTCCCCGGCTGTATTACCCCGTCCACCAATCGCGCTACCTCTTGGCCGAGAACATTGTACACTTTCAACGTAACATTGCTTAACGCTGAAAGCTTAAAACTTATCGCTGTTGTCGGATTAAACGGATTTGGGTAGTTCTGTAGAAATTCATAGCCTGACGGAATCCTGGCCTGGTCATCTTTTATGGCAAGGAACGAACGAAAGTCGACTACGTACGCGTCAACGCTGGAATCGGAATCGATGTCCTCTCTCCAATTACTTCCGAAAATAATCCTCATGCCGTCGCGGCTGACCGTGGCATGCGGCTCAGCCCAGTAGTTGCTGTTGTCCCGGTCGGGCGTCGATGGAGAGAAGCGTTTACTGTGATGATGCGCGATACGCTGGACGTCTCCACTGCCGTCCATCTTCAGTGCGAAGATCTCGTCTTCGAACGGCAGCCAGGATACACTGTCATCCGTCAATCGTCCCTCCGCGTCGAAAGTGCTGATGAAGCACCATTCACGCCGCGACTCGTTCCTGCACGATATGTGTAAATCGAAATCGGGCGACAACTCCAGGAGACTCGTAGTAACACCATCGGAGAGCCTGAACTTCTTCACGATGCCGCTGTTCAAATCGCCATCGTAATATGCCATGATGAGCACTTCGTTCCCGTCCGCATCGACCGCCAGATCACTGTGGCCTGCTCCCAGACCTTTTTGCCAAATGAAATTGAGATTTCTGTCATATATCTCGATTCCCTGATAACGCCCGGTGTCCATGGTCGCATAATCCACGACGACATAATTCCCTAATGGTGAAATCGATACCCAGTCGAAATCCGACAGTACCGTGGGAAGAGCAATCTTTGAAACGATGCTGTCAAGAAGGAGATCATAGACTAAGATGTCTTTGAAATGTGTGTCCGTATCGTACACCTGCCCGACGAAGGCATCGTAGCGTCCGTCGCGGGACATGTTTCCTTCGCCGCGGGTGTTCGCCCACGTATAGCCGTCGAACGTGTGGATCGCCGTACTGGTCTCTGTCCCGACGTCGTACGAGTACAAAACATTTTCCGCGCTGTAGTATATAATGGAAGGGTTTGTCGGATGCCAGAACACATCCTCGCCCCCGAGTTCGTCCAGCGTCTTAAGAAATGTGTACGTGGTCCCGTCATATAAGCGGGCGGTGCCGTCTCCGGTGAAAAGAAGGAGATACGACTGATCTGCGTTCCAGGCTTGTCTCTTGGAATATTGTGGCAGGATGCTCGCGATGCCGCTGCCGCGAGCATCAGTAAGTCTTCGCATGGTTGTTCCAAATTTGGGTTCCGCCAACGTCGCACCGACTGATGGTTTGGAAAAGGCCGGTTGAAAGACGGGATCGTGATTCGTCACCCATTGCGCGCCCGCAGTCCCGGAAATGCCCCCAATCACGCCGCCCATCGCGAAGGCGACAAGACATATCCCAACTTCAGAAATGCGCGGTAAATCAACCACCATGCTTCATTTAAGCAATATGAGCTTTCCGGAGGCCATCGACGTTCCGGCATTTAACCTGTAGATGTAGACTCCGCTCGCCACCGGGATTCCTCGATCGTCCTTCCCATCCCACCGGACTGTGTGGTTTCCCGCGCCCGGATCCCTGGATAGTATTCGCCTCACCACCTGCCCGTTGATGTTATAGACTACAATCTCCGCCCGCGAATGTGAGAGAGCTCTCGGTATCGTGAAGGCAATCGTCGTCGTCGAGTTGAAAGGGTTGGGATAATTCTGAGAAAGTTGAATCGAGTTCGGAAGCGATCCGGTCGACGGCGGCGTTTTGACTGCTGTGAGAAGGGATGCCCCCGCGGGCCGTGCGGAGCCGTCGGTTGTTGCAAGATAGGCGTTCACGAACGAGGGCCTAAGCGACGGCGACAGAGCATAGGCGCTCTTCCATTCATCGTCGGTAAGTCGTTTGAGTCCGGTGCTCAGATTTTCGTAATAACTCATCACCGGACCGACGAAGGCGGTCAATTGTCCGCTCGGAAGAGGTGCCACGACCAAAGCCATGTTTATCGGACCTGTTCCGACATGGAGCACCCAGCCTTCAGGAGCACCGGCGGCGTCGGTGGGCGCCGTGTGTATATCGGCAACCACCATGTCCGAATCGAGAACGGTTTTGCTTCCGTAGAAGAGTCTCGGGTACCAGCCGTCATATATCATTCCGCACATCGGGGCATCGAAAAGCATTCTTTGCAGGAAGCCCTTCTCCGCGCCGGAGAGCAGCGTACCTGACGATGCCTTGCCGGCTATG
>JAJYJD010000254.1 GCA_021789755.1 Bacteroidota bacterium | reverse complement strand
CTAGAGGAAATAAGATCGTCCGGCCTGGCGGACTTCATTGCGGCGCAGGTCGAGAAGTACAGGTGCCCGCGATGCGGCGGGCTCATCTCCGTGCACAACAAGAAATGTTTCAGGTGCGACAAGATTCTCAGCTGGAATGAGTAGTGCGGTCTAACCCGGTGTCGGGGGCGTTAATCTTCGGGTGTCTCAGCGTCGATTTGTAGTCGAAGCTGGATGGCAGTCGTTCCGCATCGATGAATCTGAATCTCATGGCTTTTTTTCCGTAACACGCGCGACAACTGAATCGTAATCAGAAGAGTCAGGTTTTAAAAAGGCTGTTCTTGACCGAGCTAAAAAAGCGAGATTTACGTGTTCTCTATTCGTCCGTTATTGTTGTCGCTGGTGTCGGTCCTTCGTGGAGTCGTGTTGGCAGACGGGGACTATCACCGATCTGACCGGACGGTGGACAATGTCCGCCAATTCGCGATACTTCCCGCGGCCGGAATGGAAGTTGAGTTTTGAATGACTGCTGTCGCCAGAATCCTCGACCGGAGGCAATCGAAATGCAATCGACGAACCGGCAGTTCAATGTTAGTGGATGACAGGGAGACCAAGTTATGAATACAGCGTCCGCAATAAGGAACATCCCGTCGATGACGAGAGCGTTCCTGGCGAACCCTCAATTGTTATTTGTCAAGCCGTCGATTACCAGATTCATGTGTTCATACATGAACAAATTCCGGGTGCGCACAGTAGGGAAGAATGTGATAGTCCACTCCCACCTTCCTCCATTGAACAGCGCGGCATATTCACGTTTTGTCGACCGGCATTTGATCGTGAGGATGCCCGGTCCATCACACGCCCAGATAGGAGTGACTAACGCTTGTCCGCAGGATTGCGACTACTGTTACAACAAGAACCGGCAGGGCCGTGTGATGGATACGGAAACAATTATCGGTGTCGCACGGCGCTTGAAGGAGATGGGCGTCGTATGGCTCGGCCTTACCGGCGGAGAGCCGCTTCTCAACCGCGACCTGCCGAAAATTGTCGAGAGCGTCTCGGCAGAATGTGCAGTCAAGCTCTTCACGACGGGATGCACTCTTACACCGCGGATGGCGGTTGATTTAAAGAGCGCGGGGCTTTTTTCCGTCTCAGTCAGCCTCGATCATTGGGACGAGGAGACTCACGACGCGAGGAGAAGATACAAGGGAGCTTTCCGGGGAGCGCTGAAAGCTCTCAACATTTTCAAGAGCCTCGGAGGGATTGACGTCGGCGTCTCGGCGGTACTGACGCCGGAGATGATTCGAACTGATCAGACCGAACAATTCCTGCATTTCCTTCAGAGCCTCGGCGTACATGAAGCGTGGCTGAGCGAAGTGAAACCTTCTTTGGAAGAATTCTGGGATGACCGGCTCGTTATAAATGAAGAAGATCGCCTTAAACTGGTTCGGCTGCAGGACCGATACAACTCTGAGGGAATTATGACGGTGAATTACCTCGGCCACTTCGAGGGGAAAGAATGTTTCGGATGCAATGCGGGCCACAAGATGGTTTATGTGGACGCTTTCGGCGAAGTCAGTCCGTGCGTCTTCACGCCGATGAGCTTTGGAAACGTGCACGACAGGGATATATCCGGGATTTTTGCCGAAATGAGCGAGCGCTTTCCTTCCGACTCGAAATGCTTCATCAACAGGAACTACCGCGTCCTTCAGAAGCACTCCGACGGTCGGAAGATTTTTGACAGAGAGACTTCGCTGAAAATGATGGATGACGTGAACTTCGGTGAGTTGTCCGCCTTTTTCAAGCTTTATTATCGCGGTGGAATTCGCACGCCTGGCATGCAAGGCAAAATCATTCAACGAAGCATGGGGGAATCGGTATGAGCTTTTACAGAGTTGCGAGCCTCGCGCTTGCAGTCATTTTCGCCGCGGTGGGAATCCTGTTTATGACACTTCCCGACGGAGTCATCACATTTTTCAACACGATCTCTTCTCCGTTTGGGATGCCGGATTCGCCGCTCACCGGCTTCAACTTCTATCTCGTTCTCGCCGCAGGATATATGTACGTCGTCACCGTGTTGGCTTTTATGATGTACCGTTTTCCCGAGAAGATTCATTTCCCTCTGTTATTAACTCACGCGAAATTTGCTTCGTCCGTCTTGGCTCTCGCTCTGTTCCTGTTTCAGACGGGGTGCCTCATTTATATCACAAACTTCATCGTCGATGCGTTTATCGGCTTTCTCGCGCTAGGCTTCTATTTAAAGATGAGGAGAGACCCGAATTGCATCTCCTCCTGAGTCTCGCCGGAATTTACATCCCGGAGTTCGCGAAGAAGAAAAAGCTCGGGAGACTATTCGCTGAAACGGCGGATGCATTCGGCACTGACATGCCGTCTCTCGGCAGACTCACGTTTGAAGAATGCCTGAAGCAATACGCTTTGTTCACTAAGGAGAATGCCGAAGAAGCGATCCGAAAAAGGACGGAGATTGAAGTCAAACACAAGTTGTATCAGAACGCTTACCACCTCGGACAAGGGTTGAGAGAAGAGTTCGGTGTGCGAAGTATAAAAGATGCAATGCGCCTTGCGCGGCTCGTATACCGCATAGTCGCAATCGACTTCAGGAGCAGCACGCAGGGGGAGGTCGTGATCAGCAGATGTTTCTTCAGCTCGTTCTATTCGCCGGCAGTATGCGGCGTCATCTCTTCTCTGGACGCAGGATTGCTGCAGGGAATTTCCGGCGGAGGACGTCTCAGCTTTCAACAGCGGCTGACGGAAGGCGGCGAATGCTGCCGAGCCCGTCTGTCGTTCGGGGTCAGGTCGACGTGAAGAAAGCTGTCGTCGTGGGAAGCGGCGCCGGCGGGGCAACCGTCGCTAAGGAACTCCAGGGGAAATTCCAGGTGACCGTTATGGAAGAAGGGAAATCCTTCCGTCCCTTCACCGTGGATCTGTTGCTCGTCGAAAAGCTGAAGAATCTGGGTTTGCTTTTCGATGAAAGCATGATCAATGTTCTCTTCCCGGCGATGAGAATCAGGAAAGCCGACTCCCGGATGGTGATGGTGAACGGAGTGGGGACAGGCGGCACGACGACGATATGCACTGCGAATGCACTTCGCCAGGATCGGGAACTGAAGGCCATCGGTGTAAATCTCGATGAAGATTTCGATGAGCTCTCACGTGAAATTCCGATTTCCTACGATCACCAAAAACACTGGCATGAAAATACACGTCGCGTATTTCAGGTTTGCGAGGAAATGGGGTTGAATCCGGTTGCGTCGCCGAAGATGGCATACCGGAACCGCTGTGCGGCCTGCGGAAGGTGCATCTTCGGATGCAGGCGTGGAGCCAAGTGGGATACGCGTGAGTTCCTTGAACTGGCAGTACGGCGCGGGGCCGAATCGCTTCAGGGGTGCAGGGTCAAAAGGGTGGTTATAAACGACGGTGAAGTTCTCGGTGTCGAGGTCTCGGGCGGCAGGCATCGCGGTTTTCACCCGGCCGATCTCGTCGTGCTGGCGGCCGGTGGTTTCGGCACACCGGCAATACTGCGTGGATCCGGCATCGAATGCGAGAAAAGGCTGTTCGTCGATCCTGTCCTGTGTGTTGCCGCCAGATGGGACGGGGCGGGACAGGACAAGGAGATCCCGATGCCGTTCATCGTCCAGCGGGAACGCTTCATGATCGCTCCCTATTTCGATTTCCTCAGCTTCTTCTTCAACAGGAATTGGAGCTATCCGGCAGGAAACATTTACAGCCTCATGATTAAACTGGCAGACTCGCCGAACGGCGGAGTCGAGGGGAGAAGAATAAGGAAATCTCTTACAGAAGCCGACACTGCGCTGCTGGATGAGGGCGTTTCGCTCACCAGAGAAATCTTCCGTAGAGTCGGAAGGAAGGACGATGAGATATTTCTCGGGACTCTGAACGCAGGTCATCCGGGCGGAATGCTCCCGCTGACGGAGAAGGAGTCGGCAACGCTTCATAACCCGTCCCTGCCGGAAAATCTGTATGTCGCCGATGCAACACTTTTCCCTGAGTCGCTCGGTAATCCGCCGATACTTACGATTATGGCCCTGGCAAAAAGAGTGAGCAAGCTGCTGATCGCGAACGCATGAACGGTAAGATTGTGTCTTCAGTTCATTCACGCTACCTTCTAGGTGAGTCGTGAGCGGTTTGAGGGCTCTTTGAGAGAAATCCGGAGGTGGAATATGAGAACTTGGATTCTGCTTCTTGCCGCCATTCTTTTGTTAGGCTGCAAATCTTCATCCGGACCGTTGAGTGCCAAACTCGGACAAGAGTTCTCGATGAAGGTTGGTCAGCAGATTACGTTGGAAGACGGATGGGATGTGCTTTCCGTCGAGTCGGTGGAGGATTCGAGGTGTCCGGTCGGCCTGATGTGCTTCATGGCTGGAAGCGCGAGGGTTTCGTGCAAGCTTTCGGAAGTCCCATTCGCTCTCAGCATTTACAACCAGGCCGTAGACACGTTGTTATGCGGCTACCACGTTGAGCTTACATCCGTTGAGCCATGGCCGACAATTCAACAGACGCCTGCACAGGAGGACTATGTGATCAAGTTCATTGTCACGAGAGACTATCGGATGTGGAAAAGGACAACTGCACTGACAATGGCTTCGCATGTGCGGGGGCTTAAATGAGAAACGCTGCAGCGAGATTAGTATTCGTCGGAATATGTGTGCTGCTGGCATTCCTGCTTCTATTCAAGGTGATCCGGTTTCTTCTGGGCGGAATCATATTTGCGGTCGCACTTCTCCTTTTAGGGCTCCTTCCGCGGAGAGCGCGGAAATAGAAAGGCCCCTTTCATTATTCAGTCAAACGGGCCAGGGAAAAGTGTAAATGGATCGTCAGGATCTTCTGGGCAAGTCGCTCAAGCCCGGTTTTTGTTCGAGTGCTGCGCCCGCGTGATATGAATAAACCGGAGACGGTCAGTGCCGCGGCAATCCGAAATGTCAGGCGGGTTATGGAAATGCTCGGATATCAGCCGAGCCATGTCGCCCGCTCTCTCGTTGAGAGGAAGACATACACGCTGGGTATCGTGATGCCGGATATAAAGAACACATTCTTCAACAGCTTGTACAGGATCGTCGATGACTATGCGAGACGCAAAGTGAAATGACATTCTCCCATGGATATGCAACCCGGACGCAATGCCGTTCAAACCTGCGTCTAAATGCAACAGCGCGTCTTTCATGGCGTCTCTGGCATGCAGCCCTTCCATGGGAATTATATATTTCCTTCTTTACGCCTTAACGTCTCACGTACATTAATATTACAAAAGGATATACGGGATGCCGCTCATCGAGTCGGTCAGACTCGACGGAGTCTGACGACAAGGCCGCTAATGCATTTAGATCCAAACTGAGCTACCGGCCGTTTCAGTTGCTTTTTTGTGATCGCCTTTCTATGTTAGGGCATCGTAGCGCCCGTGATTGTGCAAGCACGATGAAAAGCGTCGAG
>JAJYJD010000253.1 GCA_021789755.1 Bacteroidota bacterium | reverse complement strand
CAACCGGACTCCCGAATATGAGGGCAGCCAGGTAGACTCTTTCATGGCATTCTTCGTGAATGACGTCGTTCGTTATGTCGATTCGAAATTCCGCACGGTTCACAGCCCGCAGGGAAGAGCGGTGATAGGTGCATCATATGGAGGTAATATCTCGCTGTGGCTTGGCTCGACTTATCCTGATGTCTTCGGGAATGTCGGAGCACAATCGAGCTATGTCGACCCCGCGATTTCAACTCATTTCCAGGACGGGAACAAACTCGACCTGAAGATTTACATGGACCTGGGAACATTCGATATTCCCAGCCTGGTACCGATGGTCCGTGCCTTCGTTCAGATACTGAAGAACCGCGGTTACGATTACGAGTACCACCAATACGACGAGGGACACAGCTGGGGAAATTGGCGCGCGCATGTCAGGAACGCGCTCATGCTCTTCTTCCCGCCGACTCAGACAGGATTGAACGAAATCGAAGCCAAGCCCGCGAATTATTCGCTCGAACAAAACTTTCCGAACCCGTTCAACCCGTCGACGACAATTACCTATCGACTTTTCCAGGCTGGCTTCGTCTCACTGAAGGTTTACGATGTGCTCGGCCGGGAGGTTGAAACGCTCGTGAAGGTAGACCAGGCAGCGGGGAAACATTCCGCGAATTTTGGAGGGCCTGGCTTGGCTGGCGGTGTATATCTCTATCGACTGACTGCCAATGGACATTCCGAAACGAAAAAAATGATTGTGCTGAAATAGGTCGTGTATTTTTTGTGCGTCATCCCTCCCTCCGGCACAATTTGCGTTTGAGAACGCTGAGAGATACATTTTCTCGTTAACGCGTCAACGAATCTCAATAACGGAGGCAAACGTGAAGGACAGGATTGTTCTCTATGCCATCATCGCAGCGGGTGTCAGCTTTCTGATCGGTCTCATCGGCAAGTTCACAGGCGCTCATATTTTCGTCGCGAATGCGACCTGGCATGCTTTCACACAGACATGCCTTTTGTTTGCGATTGCGTGGAGGGTCGGGAAAGGAACCTTCGCTCCCGGGGAATCTGCTAAGAAACCCTGATAAAGCAGTCCCGGCAGTCCCTACTCCATCTGTTCACCAGGAGTGCGGGAACTCAAGCAACGTTTTGAGTCGTTAGCTTGAGTAAAAGTGTGTCTGGTATCGTCAGGCCCGGATCGCTTATTAGGATGCGAAGTTGAGCATGGACAGTCAGGTATATCGTCGACGACGTTGATGACTCGGTCGAGTTTTACACAAAGCGATTGGGTTTCGCGCTCGTCATGCACCCCGCGCCGACTTTTGCGATGGTTTCGCGAGACAACCTGCGGCTGGTGCTGAGTTCGCCTTCCGCGCAGGGAGGCGGCGGAGAATCAATGCGCGACGGTCGCAAGCCTGAGTCCGGCGGATGGAACAGGTTCTCTCTCAACTTGGATGATCTCGAAGCCGAAGTCGCGAGGCTGCGCAGGGAAGGTGTGCGTTTCAGGAACGAAATCATGATATGAATCGGGGGGAGTCAGATTTTATTGGAAGATCCATCCGGTAACCCGGTAGAGTTGTTTTAACCGAAGCGCCCGTGAGAGCAGGCTGCCCTGGCGGCCTGGTCTCTACCCCGGCTATCTCAGATCTCTTCGTTCAGTGCTTCATTTGAAAACGGCCACTCTCTCCTTTTGAATGCCCTGACAAAATAGACGGCAAGCCCTGCCGCGAGTATGATCGCCGCGTACCACACTTCGACGACGAAATCTTTCCGCGAAAAGAGAACGAAGACAAATCCTGCGAGAGAGATAACCGGCGGAAGCGGGTAGAGCCGCATCCTGAACGGGCGAGGAGCTTCGGGGTGATTCGAACGCCAAACCAGGAATCCGGCCGTCTGTGAAATGAACTGAATGATTATCCGGATCACGACGAGTGCGGCTATCACCTGGATAAGACTCAGGAAGCAGAAGAGAAGCCCGACGAATCCGAGGGTCAGTAAAGAGACATATGGGAACTTATGTTTCTCATGCACGCGGCCGAAAACCTTGAAGAAGTTACCGTCTAGTGCTGCGGCGTAAGGGACTCTCGAATAACCGAGAAGAAGGGAGAAGACCGAGGCAAACGCCGTCCACATTATAAGCGCCGTTGCGAGCGCTCCCGCCCAGTGCCCGTAAAGCTTCTGCATGAAAGCTGAAACCAGGTAACGGCTTTCATGTGAACCCGTGCCCTTGATGAGCTCCTTCCACGGGATCACTCCGATTATACTTACGTTCATGACGATATAGATCAGTCCGACGAGAAGAATTGAAATAATGATCGTCCGTGGTATGGTCTTCGTCGGTTCTTTCACCTCGTCGCCGAGAAAACAGACATTGTAATAGCCCCAGTAATCGTATGTGGATATCAGCATCGCAGATCCGAGTCCGAGGAAAAAATTCCTGGACAGCGAAAACGCACCCGCCGGAAAACTGAATGCGATTGCGGAATTGAAGTGTGTGACGCCGGCGAAGATGACCCATGCGACGGTTGCCATGACGACAACCCAGAGATATCTCAGCAGTTTGTTTATGACGGTGATGCTTCGGTATGCGAGCAAAACCGCCACGAGACACGCCGCTACAGCAATGAACGTCAAGCCGGCCAGATTTATTCCCACGTGGATGGTGCCGGCAAAGGGAATGTCGAGACGGAAAAACGGCCTGGCGAGTGCCGGGAAAAAGTATGTTGAGTATTCGGCGAGCCCGATGCACCCTGAAGCGATCGAGAGCGGCGCGCTGAAGATCATCTGCCAGATGAAGAGGAACGACATCGTTTTGCCTAGGCGGCCCTTCCCGTACAGTTCGCCAAGATAGCGGTACGTCCCGCCCGAGCCGGGCATCGCCGCGCCGAGCTCCGCCCACACAAGGCCGTCGCTCATCGCTATAACGGCTCCGAGAATCCAGCCGAGCATTGCCTGCGGGCCGCCCATCGCGGAAATTATGAGCGGGATAGTGATGAACGGCCCGACACCGATCATGTCGATCATATTGAGGGATACCGCACCTGATAACGTCAGTCCTCTGACTAGCTGCGGAGATGAACCCGGGACTTCAGCCTTCGGATGATTATTCAATGAGCATCTTTCAGAAAAAGGTCAAAAGGTTAACGGGTTGACAAGTTCGAAAGTGAAGAGTCTGATGGGCTGAATGCGTGAAAAGGCTGACAAGAATATGGCGGAGTTGACGATGGCAGTCAGCTGCTAAGTTTCTCTCATTACCTTCTTACCTCTTCGCCTCTTATCCTCTTCAATGCCTGGGCTGTGATATCAAATTGAAAAGCAGTTTCACTCCGCCGTCATTCAGATCTTTCACCTGCCTGTATAGCGCCAGGGATGTGTAAATATAAGTACCGTCACCGTACTTTGCCCACAGGAGCGAAGTCGACGGCTCGTGCTGATCTTCGTCACTCATGGCAAGAAGACGCTGATACTCACTGGAAGTCAAACTCGTGTCGCCGCTCGGGAGATAGATGTTCCGTTCCTGTACCCAACCGTCCCAATCGACAGGGGTTATCCGGTTGGGATATAGGAACAGCGGATTCTCAGGCTGCAAGACGGTCACGGGCTGAGTTTCCTCCGTTACCCTGTGGTTGGTAATGTCGATAGGATACGGCGCGAAGGCATGTCCGTTCCATTCCGGAGGCCTGTTGTAAAAACATACCACATTCCCGCCGTCTCTGATGTAGTCGAGAATTCGGCTGTTGTATTTCACGAGGTCGTGCCTGTACAGGTACCCGCGTATGTCGAGGACTATCGTGGTGAATCGGTTCAGGTTTCCCACGGCGAGCGTTGCCGAGTCCAGCGGGTCGTATTTCACTCCGAACTCGCTTAAAGTCTGTGCAAGCGTGTTGTCGTAGGTTCCTACGAGTCCTATATAATCGCTGCGGTCGAACTTTGCCGTGATTCTTCGAAGGTAAGCAACATCGCTTGGACGGCCGAGATCAAGAGACTTCGCGACTTCGTGGGGGGCGACGCTGATCACAACCGAGTCTTCTGCCGCTGCGGTCACCGGAACATCCACCGGAAATGCTATTGAGTCTCGGACCGCCCTGCTCAGGACCTCATGCTCGAGAAAAAATTGATCCTTGCCGTGATAGGCAAATAAACTGAAATAGAGAGGTGCGCCCGTATGATTGAAAGTGTCTAACCAAAAGCGGAACACTTCATTTGATCCGTTGTCGTCTCTGACCCGCGAATATTTGGGGTGGACGAAAATCGAGAACGGCTTCAGTACGACCGCATACTGTTTGGCAAGCGTGACCGGTGGTCGCACCGTAGGTTTTAGTCCGGAAAAAAGATCGTGCGGATTGTACGGATATTTCTTGACGCTGAGAATGAGTTTGTAAACATGCTGCCGGAATGCTTCCGGGATGTCGTGGAAGTTCAGCTTGTCCATCCCCTGAGTTCGGTGTTTTTTCAACGCGTCCCACGAGATTTGCTGTATGGTCTCGCCACCAGATCTTTGCATGACGGGTATCGATACGAGAGAATCCTGATTGAGCTCTGATTTTCTAAGGACACGGAAGTAGAGTTTCTTCACCTGCCAGGGGCCCACGCCGTTTCCGAATTGTTCGGGATGATATGCCGGGTCCGCGGCTTTTGCGAAAGCTTCATAAGCGGTAATGCCGACGACCTGGTGGTTGCCGTGCTGGCGATATGGGAGGGTCGTAATGGTGTCATGGTTTGTGATTATTACGTCCGGTTTCAGGGCGCGAATCATATATACGATCCTCTGCAGGACGTTGTCGTTGCCGCCCCACATTCTGAAAGTCTCCTTGGCAGTTTTCGAGTAACCGAAATCGGGAAAGCCGAGGAAATAGACCTTCGTCCCGAGTATCTTCGATGCAGCTAATGTCTCCTCAGTCCTGATCTCGCCGAGCTCTTTATAGAGTTCCGGTCCGATGACGTTCTGTCCGCCTTCGCCTCGAGTATAGAAGATGCTGTACGCTTTGATGTGTTTTATGTGCGTGTAGTACGCGAGGGTTGCACCGTCTTCGTCGTCAGGGTGTGCCGAAACGCACATAAGGACAACGCCGGGCTTTGCGCCGTCTCTTTTTGCAGGTCCGGCTGTCAGTTCCGAATTAACGAAAAGCGCGAGAATTACAATGACAACCGGGGAGAAAAATGTTCTGGCTCTCCCGGTGAGATTGCGCATGGTGAAGAATTTGTGCATCACGTGTCTCCTGGAAGTTCTGGTATTAGCAAGGCTTATATACACGAATTAACATATTGTGGTGGTCAAAAGTTTAAAGGCCACTCAAAATAATGAAGAGGGGGTAAAAAACCTCTCGATTCGCCGAGCGACAATTGCGCAGCCCGGCGGACAAAACCGTGAATTGTGCAAGATAAACGGAAGGAGCATCCATCGGGTAAGGCCCGCTGTCAATTCATCTCATGAAGAGGCTATGTGTGATCTCGCAGGCATAGACGCGCCCGACGGGAATACCGACAAAACCCTGCATCGTA
>JAJYJD010000252.1 GCA_021789755.1 Bacteroidota bacterium | reverse complement strand
GGCGGCTAATGCGGTTAGATCCAAACTGAGCTACCGGCCGTTTCAGTTGCTTTTTTGTGATCGCCTTTCTATGTTAGGGCATCGTAGCGCCCGTGATTGTGCAAGCACGATGAAAAGCGTCGTGGTAGAATAGGTGTTGATGGGACGACCGGCGGAGAGTAGAATTTCTCTGCACGCGAGGTTTGCCGTCCTTAACGTGCCGGGGGGAAAGTAGAGACTTTGATGGACGCCAATGCTTCGCCGGGCTATTACGAGGTCCCGTTCGAGGTAAGCAGGCTTGCCGGCGGTGTCTATTTTCACCGTGTTTAGGACGGCTCTTTTAGAAAAGCGAAGAAAATGATCCTGCTAAAATGACTTTCAATCTTTTTCATGTAAATTACACTTCGCACCGGAGGCACAATTAAACAAATTAAGGAGATCAAAATGAAGAAGTGGATACTTTTCATATTGCCGGTCTTGAGCGCGGCAATCATAGGCTGCGGCGGATCTAAGTCTCTGCAATCGGCAGGCACCGGCGACATACCCGACTGGTACGTCAACCCGCCCCAGGACCCAAATTACCTCTTTGCAGCGAACACGCAGACATCTCAGGACATGCAGCTTGCCATCGACAAGGCGACCGAGGCGGCCCGCGCCGACATCGGGAGACAAATGCAGGTGAAGGTTGAAGGACTGCAGAAGAGGTTCTCCGAAGAAACCGGAACCGGTAACGACGCGCAGCTCCTGCAGATGTTCACGCAGGCGGAAAAAACAGTCGTGTCGACGTCGCTCGAGGGGAGCAGGGTGAAACAGCAAAAGATAGTGAAGGACGGCAGCCTGTGGCGCGCGTACGTGCTCGTCCAGTATCCGATCGGCGCTGCGAACGAAGCCCTGATGCAGCAGATCAAGAATAACAACCAGATGTATACCCGCTTCAGAGCCTCCCAGACCTTCAAGGAACTGCAGGACGAAGTGGACAAATACGAAAAGTCTCAGCAGGAACAACAGCAGGCTCCAGGGAAATAAGGCAATTGACCTTGCGAAGATTTTCCGACCTTCGCAAGGTCAACCCGAATTCGATGAAACGGTTCTTCCTGAGATCCAGGGCCCTTCATCTCCTGCTCACCGTTGCTGCGTCATCTCTCATCGTGATATTTTTCGGCAGGTCTCAACTGGGCACTACCGTGGAAAGGGAGACGCTTGACTGGCGCATGCGCGTGGGATCGGGAGGCAGGAGGCCGGACACCTCTGTAGTCATCGCTGTAATAGATCAGAAGAGCCTGACATATTTTCAGAAGATCGGCGTAGCCTGGCCGTGGCCGCGTGAGTTGTACGGGATCCTTCTCGATTATCTACATGAAGGCGGAGCGAAGGCCGTGATCCTCGATATCGACTTTTCGCAGCCGGACATGGACAGGCTGAATGTGGATGCCGTCGAATCGGACAGCACTTTCGCTTCATCGATTTCGAGAAGCGGGAATGTCGTCCTGATTTCAGTTTTGACCGGACATGGAGAACCCTCCAGCACCGGCGGCTCGTCGATCGAGAGCAGATTCTTTCTTGACAGTGCATCGACGGATCGGGGCGGTCCAGGCTTCACTTCGTGCCTCGCACCGTTGGCGGAATTCCAGAAGGGAGCCGGAGGTGTCGGAGTGGCGAATTTTGTCGTCGACGTCGATGGGGTCGCGCGCAGAATTCCCCTTTTGTTCAAACTCGATAACCGGTCTCTGCCACAGTTGTCCCTGGCGGCGTATGCGGTCGGCAACGGTCTATCAGCCGACCGGCTCAGTCGTTTCATCGGGACGGTGCCCGTCGAAAGAAACGGCGACTATCTGATCAACTGGTATGGCAAAGGCGGGCCCCGTGGCGTTTTCAAATACTACTCCGCGAGTGCGCTGATAATATCGGCGGTTCAGCTCAAGCAGGGTATGGCACCCGAAATCCCCCCGACGGTTTTCAGGAACAAGTATGTAATTGTCGGCGGAAGCGCGGTCGGCCTCATGGATTTTGTGTCGACACCGTTCACTTCCATGCAGCCTTTTCCGGGCGCGGAGATCCACGCGACCATCCTCAGCAATTTCCTCGAACACGATTACCTCAAAGAACTTCCATCGGCTGTGAGCCTGTTCGTCATCATAGCGGCTTCTTTAATCGCAGCCGGAGTTTTCTTCGGCGTGAAGAGAGCATCGGTCTCCTCCGCCGTCATCGTTATCTCGTGCGGTCTATACCTGGTTGCCGCACTGCTGCTCATGTCGGCATCGAGACTGGCTCTCCCGCTTGTCAGCCCGGAGATGTCCGCACTCAGCGCCTTCGCCTTCGCAGGAGTCATAAGCTACGTGACCGAAGGGAGACAGAAGAGGGAACTTCGCAAACTGATGAACAGGTACATCAGCTCGGATGTCGTTGATGAGATTTCTGCCGATCCCGACACGATAGACTTCAAGGGAAAAGAGGTTGAAGCGACGGTCTTCTTCTCCGACATTCGCGATTTCACTTCCGTATCGGAGCGCCTGCAGCCCAAAGAGCTCGTCGAGAACCTTAACGAGTATTTCACGCTGGCTACGGAAGTCGTTTTGAACAACGGCGCTATGCTGGACAAGTACATCGGCGACGCAATCATGGCGGTCTTCGGTGCCCCGCTCGAGAGAAAGGATCATGCTGCCCTCGCATGCCTGACCGCAATACAAATGCAGAACATCCTTTCCGATTATTATTCGAGACGGCAGGGTGACAAGCCGGTTTTCGTTACAAGGATCGGACTGAACACCGGTAAAATGGTGATCGGCAATATCGGCTCGACAAGGCGAACCGATTACACAGCGATCGGCGACAGCGTCAACCTCGCATCTAGACTGGAAGGGGTAAACAAGCAGTTCGGGACGAGAATAATGATCAGCGAGTCGACGTACAGTCAGTCATCGAATGCAGTCGAGGCAAGGGAGATCGACCTGGTGACGGTAAAAGGGAAGGATCTTCCCGTGCGTATATTCGAGCTGCTCTGTGAGAAAGGGAAACTGAGCCAGACGGATTCGGCGGCTTATGAAATGTTCCATGCGGGACTCGAAAGCTACCGGCATAAAGAATGGAAGCGGGCTGAAACGCTTTTCACGGAAATATTGAAAGGCAAACCCAACGATAGTCCGTCGTTGACATATATTGCACGATGCAAGGCGCTTTCTGAAACCGGAGTTCCCGACGACTGGGACGGCGTATTCAGGCTGAAGACCAAGTAAAGCCGAGAGGAGAGAGATGAAAAGTATTGCGATCGTTTTACTTCTAGTTCTCGTCGCTGTCGACCTTCAGTCACAGACGCTCTATGTGAAACGGAACAACGCCTACGTCCGCGAGGGACCCGGCTCATATTATCCGTTCATCGTGATCCTGCAGTACGGCGCGGGGATCGAGATGCTCGGCTCTTCCGGCAACTGGTACAAGGTGAAGGTTCCGGAAAAGAAGGATGGCTGGATAGCCGCGAACTGCCTTGTCGCCAGGAAGTCGGAAGCTTCCATGCTGAACAGGATAAGCAGCGGCTGGAGCTCCGCGAAGGCGTCCGAGTCGGCTCTTGCCGCTGCGATAAAAGGTTTCGCCAGAAAATACGGCCAGGCCAGTCCGGGGAATGTCGACGACGTCTTCAAGTATTCGCATAAAGATTTCACAGCAGCCGGCTTAGCCCGATTCGCAAAGCCTCTCACCGGCTACCAATCGTCGAACAGGGGAAGGGTCGACTTCGAAGACCTGGACTTCAAGTCGCCGAAATACGATCCTTCTATGAACGAGCAGGCGATCGGTGTGGGCATAGCGGCTCGCCTCATTGCCAGGGGAATTGTAACCGACCCGGCATTGGTGAAATATGTGAACATGATCGCGGCCGTGCTCGCGCAGAGCTCGGAAGTTTACGACTGGGATTTTACCGTGTTTGTCCTTAACGACAGCACGATAGACGGTTTCGCGTGCCCCGGCGGATATATCTTCGTCACGATGGGCGCGGTAAAGGCTTGCGACGATGAGTCGATGCTTGCCGGAATAATCGCCCACGAGATGGGACATGTGATCCGCAGACATGGACTGCAGGAGATGACCAAACGGTCGGTGGATATAAAGGCAGACAGCGCTTTCACCGAGCTGGACGAGGAAACCGGCGGAGAGTCCCGGACCGAACAGGACCTCGAAACGATGGCCCTCCAGAGCTACGATGTCGTCGTCCACAGGAGGTTGTTCAGGTACGAGAAGGAAGCCGACGAAATGTCCGCCGTACTTTGCGCCAATGCAGGTTACGATCCCTGGGGCATAGTGAGGCTCGATGGAAAAGTGGATGCATTGAGCAAGACAGCGAGCTCCGACATATTCGGAGCGGACTTTTCACTTCAGAACGACCCTGCGGAGCGTTATAAACTCATAGAGGAATTCGTCGGGAAGAATTTCTCGCATGATTCACCGGGTGCGAGGTTGAAAGCCAGATTCGAATCTGAAATGGCGGGATTGATGCACTGATGAGCAAGTGCCACCGTCTTTCAAGTCTTGACGACTTTCCTTCGAAAACCAAAGACAAATATTCGTTTTGAACACCGTGAAACCTGTTTTCTTCATATTGGTTGCCGTCATATCCTGTTTTGGGCAGACATACCCGCGATGGTTTCTCGACCCGGGCGATCTCAGCTGCGGCCCGGTCGCAGCCGGATTTTCGGTCCCGTACTTCCATGCTTCGTCGTCGGACTCCGTTGCATTCGCCGATGCCTGCGCGAATCTCTCGAGACTGCACTACACGAAAATAACGGGCGGTGAGGCATTCTGGACGACCGAAGCAGGCGTGTACTGGATGGGAAACAACTTTACCGAGGAAGTCGACAGTGCGTACCTGCGTGACGCCATCTCGCATGCGAAGAAGCTCGATAGCTGCACGACGGACCAGATGACAATCCTGCTCATCGGTCAGAGCGGCTGCGATATCCCTGACTCTGCGCGGGCTCTTACCGATTGCCCCGAGGCTCAACCCGGCTGGGTCGAAGACATACCTCAAACCGACGGTTTTATCTATGCGGAGGGAGTTGCGCCGCAATATTTTTACGAGTCCAGCTCCTGGGAAACAGCGGAAAAGAGAGCATTATTCAATCTTGCGAGAAGCGTCAAGCTGTCGATGGAGGCACTGCAGAAAATGAACGGCGTCTCCGGGCAGGAAATCAGAAACGAAGAGATCTCCGTCGCCCTGAATGATGTTCAGGTCGTACATCGCTGGATGGATTCTGCAAACGGACTCTATTACGTCCTTTTGAAGATGCCGGCTGTGCCGTCCGGCGGAGGAGACTCATCGGCACCGAAATAATCCCGGATTAGAAATTTATGCGAACAATTTTGAAAGGCATGAAAGAGATGCAAACGAATATGAGACACATTCACCCGCTCCTCCTTGCGATTGCCGTGACCGCTATGCCGCTGCTGCTCAGCGCGTGCGGACCCGCCGTAAAAGTGACGAGGGTAAACCCGAACTCCGAAACCGACCTGAGCGGA
>JAJYJD010000251.1 GCA_021789755.1 Bacteroidota bacterium | reverse complement strand
ACAAGGATAGGTAAATAGCGGAGGACGCTTTGTCTCAGAGGGTGAGATTAGGTCACGTGGTATTGGATCGGGACTCATTTGGATTAGAAAAAAATTCGCGCGCATTTCTAAGATTTGCCTTCCATTTCCTCGCATGGTCGACCCCGCAACGGGCAGGTCTTGAGCTTGTGAAGCTGCGGTGCAAAGCTCCAGTTCATTCGCATTTCGGTCGGGATCGTCGCGTGCAATTGGGCCGTTTTCTTCATATATTTTTAGTGTCATGGCATCACGTATCTGGGATACAAAGGAAATAAGGCGGAAAAACGTAAGCGTCGGCGAACTCTACAAAACGATGCACGAAAAGACGAAGCTCCAGCCGATAAACGGCGATATAGGCTTCGCGAAACTCATCATCGACAAGAATATCCATCGCCCGGGCCTCGCTCTCGCCGGTTACGTAGAACTGTTTACCTTCAGCCGGGTCCAGATCTTCGGAAATACGGAGGTCCGTTACCTGGGCTCGCTAAAGCTGGAAGACCGCCGGCGGGCCCTCCAGACGATAATGCAGTTCGACATCCCGTGCATCATCATCGCCGACAGCAATGAGATTGAACAGGAACTGATCGATCTGATCACAGAGCACGGCGTCTCGGTGTTCAGGAGTACTCTCGAGACCACCCGGCTCATCTATTTTCTCGGAGAATTCCTGGACGAGGTGTTCGCCCCGAGCACCGTTATACACGGCTCGCTCGTCGACGTTTACGGCATAGGTCTTCTCTTCGTCGGGAAAAGCGGAATAGGCAAGAGCGAGATCGCACTCGACCTCGTGGAACGCGGACACAGGCTTGTCGCCGATGACGCCGTCGGAGTTTACCGCCAGGGCGAGGATATCCTCATCGGCAGGAGCTCCGGTATCGCACAACATTTCATGGAAGTCAGAGGACTCGGAGTGATCGATGTGCGGAGCGTTTTCGGCATCCGCGCCGTAAGGAAACGAAAGAGGATCGAAGTCGTCGTGGAGCTGGAGGAATGGGATTCGTCGCAGGAATATACGCGCACGGGCCTCGACCACGAATTCATATCGATCCTCGGTGTGGAGATTCCGCTCATAAAGCTTCCGATCCTTCCCGGCAAGAACATCACCGTCATCGCAGAAGTCATATCGTTGAATCACCTCCTGCGCTCCTACGATTACGACGCGGCGGAAGTTTTCAACCAGAAGATCCAGGAAGCCATAAAGAAAAAGAAGAAGGAAAGCACCGGCGCGAGCCGGTATTTTGAAAGGGATTTTGAATAGAATGTTGAAAGCGAAATCTTCGAAACAAAAAGCGGAAGCAAAACCCGAGATGCAGGCGATCGGAAGTCTCAGCGGCAAGGTAGCGATAGTCACCGGCGGATCCAGGGGGATCGGCAAATATATCGCGCGGCGACTCGCCCAGGAAGGCTCTTCGGTTGTAATAGCAGGCCGGACGATGGCGGATCTCAGGATAACGGCCGAGGAAATCGCCGCCGACGGCGGCCGGATCATTGCGGTACAGACAGATGTCTCGAACGAAAAGAGCGTCCACAGGCTTCTCTCGAAGACCCTGACCGAGTTCGGGACAATCGACATCCTTGTCAACAATGCCGGGCAGTACATGGAAAAAGCAATTACCGATATGTCGGTCGGCGAATGGAATAATGTTATCGGCACGAACCTCACCGGCCCTTTTCTGCTTTCGAGGGCGGTACTGCCGGAGATGATCGAGAAGCTGGACGGAACGATTGTAATGATCTCCTCAACTTCCGGCAAGCGGGCGAAACCCAATTCGGCAGCATATGCGGCCTCGAAGTTCGGGATCGAAGGTTTTTCCGAAGCGCTGCTGCACGAGGTGAGAGGCTACAACATCAGGGTTATAGTCGTAACGCCGAGCTCCGTCGATTCGAGTGACAGGGAAAGCAGGCAAATCCTGAAAGGCGGAAAAGGAGCGCGGCTTCGCGCGGAGGATGTGGCGGAGACCGTCGTAGCTGCAATCAAACTGCCGCCCCGGGCGCTCGTGCGTGAAGTCGAATTGTGGGCAACGAATCCATAGCATCAAAAATTTTGAATTGTAAATTCTAAATTTTGAATTGGCCTGAGGGAAATAGGCTTGTCCTCGCGAATGTTTGTCGGTAAAACTCTTGTCATCAGTTCTTTTAATCTTTTGACCTATTGACCTTTTACCATGCCAACTTTTGAACCTTCATATATAAAGCTCTACGAATCGGGTGAGCTTCAGCGCCGCATTGGTATCCTCGACGAGATGCTTTCGTCATGCAACATCTGCCCCCTCGACTGCAACGTCAATCGGAAGGAAGGAGAGATCGCAAGATGCTATTCGCGCTATCTTCCGATAGTGAGCTCGTACTGCCCGCATTTCGGCGAGGAACCGCCGCTCATCGGCACGAACGGGGCGGGCAACATTTTCTTCGGGAACTGCAACCTTCGCTGTGTCTATTGCCAGAACTACCAGATCAGCCAGAACTACAAGGCCGAGCTGAAGAACGAGGTAAGCTTCGAAAGGCTGGCGGAGATCATGCTGGAGCTGCAGGGGAAGGGCTGTCACAATATCGGCCTCGTCTCTCCGACTCACTTTGTTCCGCAGATCGTCAGGGCACTCGGCATCGCGGTCGAAAAAGGTCTGCGGCTCCCGATTATCTATAATACCAACGCCTACGATTCCGTTGACGTGCTGAGGCTGCTCGACGGCATCGTCGATATTTATTTGCCCGATCTGAAATACGCCGAAGAAGCCGACGGTTATTCATACTCAAAGGTGAAGGAGTATCCGAAGTTTGCGCGGATGGCGCTGAAGGAAATGCACCGACAGGTCGGAAGCGAGCTGGTTATCGATGACGACGGTTTGCTGAAGCGCGGCCTGTTGATCAGGCATCTTGTGTTGCCAAACGACCTGGCGGGGAGCAGAGAGACTTTGAAATGGATCGCCGAAGAACTCGGGAACGATACCGCGCTGTCGGTAATGTCGCAGTATTATCCGACGAACAAAGCGGAATCCATCACGCTTCTCAGCAGGCACATTCGCGAGTCTGAATACGATAAGGTGCTTAACCTGCTCGACGAGTTCGGTTTCGAAAACGGGTGGATGCAGAATTTCGAGAGCAAGGATTATTACAAACCAGACTTCACCGATCGCGTGGAGCCGTTCAAGCGATAATCCCTAAGGATATTGGAACACGGATTAACGCGGGTAGAACGGATGTCCACGGATTTTGCTTCTTTGAATCAAAGGAAGAGCGAAACAAATATTGATCGGTGAGAATCCGTTTCATTCCGTGTAATCAGCGTGCTTTATTACGCAGCTTCATCTGGGGTAATCATTCCTCCGGATAGCCGGTCGCTTTGTCATCATCCTCTTCGAACGGGAAGAATATCTCCCTCGCATCAGGGTTCGACTTCTCCTTGATTGAAATACCCTTCGGATATATCTCAAGGTCTACCTTATCCTTCAAATAACCCGAGATGATCGCTGAAAACAGATCTTCTTCCTCCCCTCGCGTGAGGCGCCGGGAGGGCACACCACTTTTGTTGTCGTCCATGACATACTCTCATTTTGTTGTGCTTATCTATGTTTGCACTCTTCCTGAGTGTCTCACTATGTTTTATCGGTACGCGGGGATGTAAACTTTACCGGCGATGTGATATCGGGTAATGGAGCGTCAACACACGCAGCGGTAAAAAATTTCAAGATTCTTGTTGACAGTTTCGTGGCGGTGATTTAAAATAGGTCGAGATACGTTCTTAAGCTCTACGGGTAAGTAACAAGGGCGAGCACAATTAAAGACCCAAATCATTGGTCGTAAATTCCTCCGTCAGGGAGGGCGCGACGCATACGGTGAAGCACGGTATAGAGATGGCGGGTTGGCAACAGTATCCATTCGGTAAGAGCATCACAGTGAATGCGAAGGAAACCGCGAGCAGCCGGAAGTAGCAGAGCGTTGAAGTCATCTGCGTTCGGCTGAAGGATTCGTGAAAGGGGAGGGAATTCGGAGCCCTTTTGCGATGATTACTGCGTGCATGCAGGTACACCAGATGTCAGACCTTGTAAAGTCCATAATCTCTGAGGCGGGTCTGGTGCTTTGCAAAACGGCAGGAGCGCAACGGGAAACCGCATCCACGCAATGCCGGATGATTTGATCGAAATGTCCGATGACATTCTCGATTTGCCGGAAGGCGTGTTGGAAATGACGAGAGATTTTCTCACAGTGCCCGACTACGATTTCGTTTTGCCTGAAGTTGTGTTGGAAAAGCCGAAAGAAAAGTTCGAAATGCGGAAAGTCAAGTTCGTAACGCCGAAATACTTTTTCGCAATGCACAAAGATAGACTCGAAATGTCAGGATCCGTGTCACATTGGCAAAAGGCAAATACGCATCGGGCAACAACGGTCGAGAAGTCATAGATAACTAAGCAAATCAGGAGGAGAAAATGAACAAGAAGCGGGAAAACACTAAGTCGGCAAACAAGGCAGTCGACGCTGTATTGAATGAAAATGCCGAGACGGTGGCCGGGGTTCAGGCGCTTGACGAGGCGGTGGTTTTATTCAGGAGTGATTTTGCGGATTGCGAGAATACCGAGGAGGGTTTCAACAGGGCAATGGACGGAAAAACAGCCGCAAAGCACGACACGGAAGATTCTTTGATAATGGTCCTGCATCCGATAGCCCGTGCACTCAGGTCTTTTTCAAAGAAGGCGAAGAACCTGGAGCTTTTTGCGGTTGTGGATGTCGAGGAGTATGAGCTTGAAAAGATGAGGGACACCGAGCTCCTGGACTTAGCGAAAAGCATATCGAAGAAAGCAGTCCGGAATGCCGCGGGACTCATGGCGTACAATGTCACTCCCCAGGAGCTGACCGACCTGCAGGCAAAAATCGATGCATACGAGAAGGCGCTCAAGGCACAGGGCGGCGGCATGGCTAGCAAGTCAAGCGAGTACGATTCGTTGAAGGTCGCGCTGCGGAAAGTGGAAGATGATCTGCTGGATATCGACGACATAATGGAGCGGGTCAAGGACAAACAGCCCAAATTTTACGACGCATATTTTGCTGCGCGGCGGGTGAAGGCTCTCGGTACGCGGCATAATAAGCCGCCGGAGAACCCTCCGCAGAATCCGCCGAGCAAGGGATAGCGGGCGGAATAGTATAATATCGGTGGGGGATGCAGGCCGGGTTGCTCGTCCGAAGCGCTCGTTTTCTCCCGGCCTGCATCGCCTTATGGTTGCCGCCGGAATCGATTATCGGCGGCATCGCGACGTCTTAGGAGGGGGCGGACCCCCTCTTAATCTCCCCCTTGAAAAAAAGGGGGAGAGGCCAGGGGGGTGGAGTGAGCCCTTACAAGGCCAGAGCAGTATCTCGTTTTAAGGGTTCACTCCAGAGAGTTGTCCACTTTCTTTAGTCACTGGAATACGCAAAGGCTTAGTCCTGCCATAGTGTTATTCCCACGAAAGTGGGAATCCAGTCCGAGGGTTCGTGGAAGGAGGGTAATGAG
>JAJYJD010000014.1 GCA_021789755.1 Bacteroidota bacterium | reverse complement strand
AAGACTCTTCTCGAATTGTCCAAATATTTCGGCGAGCGGAACTGTGTTGTCGGGAGAGAGATAACCAAATTGCACGAGACCTTCTACAGGGGGACGTTCTCGGAAATATTGGAGACGATCAGTCACGGCGAGAAACGCGGCGAGTTCGTAATAATTGTCGAAGGTTCTGAGAAATGAGAAGCCTCATCCCGCCTTGGGTGGAGAACGGCTTCAAGAGCGGACTTGAGCCGCTGGCACGCTGGCTGGGGAGAAGAAACGCGAACCCGAACTGGCTGACCACCCTTGGTTTTCTACTCAGCATTCTTTGTGCGTGGGAAATAGCGGCGGGGAGGCTCGCTATCGGAGGGGTCCTGGTCCTGGTCAGCGGGCTCTTTGATACAATAGACGGAGCCGTCGCCCGTAAGACGGGGCGCGTTACCAGGTTTGGAGCGGTGTACGATTCTACCATGGACAGGTACTCCGAGGTCACCGTGTTTTTCGGACTTGGTTTTTATCTCATAGGTAATCATTTTTATCTAACGTCAGTGGCGGCGGTGTTTGCCGTAGGCGGTTCGATCATGGTTAGTTACATACGGGCCCGTGCAGAGGCTCTCGGGTTCAAGGCGAATGTCGGGCTCGCCAGACGCCAGGAACGAGTCGTCATCCTTGGGCTCGGATTGTTGCTGAATATGTTCGACCCGTTCCTTGACAGGGTGTTCGGCGATGCGATAAACCGGTTATTCGGGAATGGACCGGTTCACCCGCCGTTGGCCCTAGCCGCATCCGTTTTCCTTCTGGCGGTGCTTACTAATCTAACTGCAATCGAGAGGCTGTATTATGTCCACAAACAATTCAATGAAGAAAATCGATAGCCCGGAGGGAACGCTGACCGTCTTCACTCCTGGAATCGGGGCGGTTTCCACTACTTTTATGGCAGGGACGGAACTTATCAGAAAGGGCATGCGCCAACCCGTCGGTTCGTTGACGCAGATGTCGGCCATTCGACTGGGCAAAAGAACAGAGAAGCGAAGTCCCCTCATTAAGGATTTCGTCCCATTGGCAGAGCTCGACAACCTGAAGTATGCCGGCTGGGATATCTTCGGTGGTACGGCTTACGACGCCGCGAAGAAGGCGGGTGTCCTCCACGAGAAAGATCTTGAGCTGGCTAAACCGTTCCTGAAAAGCATCGACGTCATGCCGGCGGTCTTTGAACAGCAGTATGTAAAAAGACTGCGTCCGAAGGTGATCAAGAAGGGCAAGACCAAGATGGACCTTGCCGATCAGCTCCGTGATGACATAAGATCGACAATGAAACGACACGGCTCGAAACGGGGCGTCATGGTGTGGTGTGGCAGCACGGAAGTGTACATCGAAGAGAGCGAAGTGCATCGGAATCTCAAGAACTTTGAGAAGGGTCTTGTGAAGAATGACCAGAGGATAGCGCCGAGCATGATCTATGCCTACGCCGCGCTGAAGGAAGGGCTGCCGTTCGCAAACGGCGCGCCGAACTTGACGGTCGACATCCCCGCAATGAATGAGCTCTCGGGAAAAGCGAGGCTCCCAATTGCCGGCAAAGACTTCAAAACGGGACAGACACTTCTAAAGACTGTCCTCGCTCCGATGCTGAAGGCGAGGATGCTGGGATTGAACGGATGGTTTTCGGCGAATATACTCGGGAATCAGGATGGAGAAGTCCTGGATGAGCCCGGTTCCTTTAAAACGAAAGAGGTCAGCAAGCTCTCCGTCCTCGAACATATTTTACAGCCGGATATTTATCCAAACTTATATTCCGATTACTACCACAAAGTCCGCATAAATTACTACCCTCCCCGTGGAGATGACAAGGAGAGCTGGGACAACATAGATATATTCGGGTGGCTCGGATATCCGATGCAGATCAAGGTGAATTTCCTCTGCCGGGATTCTATCCTCGCCGCACCCGTTCTGCTTGACCTTGTCCTTTTTCTCGACCTGGCTCATCGGTCGGGATTGTCCGGCATACAGGAATGGCTTTCTTTCTACTTCAAAAGCCCGATGTGCGCGCCGGAGCTTTATCCGGAACACGACCTGTTCATTCAATTGACAAAACTAAAGAACTTTCTTCGTTATCTCATGGGCGAAGAATTAATAACGCACCTTGGAGTCGAGTACTATGCGGATGACACCGGGGCCAGCTCAAAGCTGCAGCGTTCTTCGAAAAAATAGGAGCGGATGAAGGAAGAGGAACGCCACAGGAGAGCTGCGGAAGACGCTGTGCTCGTCAAGCGGGCTATGGCCGGCGACGAGAAGGCGTTCAAAGCTCTGATGAGAAGATACAGGAACCCGATAGCCCAGATAGTCTACAAGCTTGTCAGGGATAGAAACCAGATTGAAGACCTCACCCAGGAAGTTTTCATAAAGGCGTTTCAACATCTGGACGATTTCGACTACGAACATCAGTTCGCCTCGTGGCTGTTCAAAATTGCGAACAATCACTGCATAGATTATATAAGGAAAAAGAAACTCAGAATTTATTCCATCGATGAACAAATACATACCGAAGAAGGTGAAATCGGGCACGAAATTCCGGATTCCACTTACGAACCCGACCTGAACATGCTCAGGGAGCAGAAAACCCGCCTAATACGATCTGCTATCGACTCGCTCCCCGGGAAATATCGTGAAGTGATCATTCTAAGGCATCAGGATGAGCTAAGTTACGAGGAAATCGCGAAAAAGACCGGTCTGCCCGTCAACACCATCAAGGTCCAGTTGTTTCGCGCCCGGGAAATGATGTACAAGTACCTGAAAGACAAAATAAGACATTACTGAAACCTATGTCGAAAATGCGCGTAATTGATGATAGCATGAAAACCATACTGTTCATTTTGATTCTTTATTCGGCGGCATTCGCGCAGCGATCCCTCAAGACGGGGGAGGATTTGAACGGGGCGAAGTCGATCAGGGCGGTGATAAAACTCGGTGCGGTGGACCTCCAGGTGAGAGGAACCAGGGACCATGACAAAGCATTCCAGTTGTATTATCGTTATACCAACGGCGAGAGAGTCCCGAAGTTGATGTACGAGATAGAGGGGGACAACGGAGTCTTCAAACTCTCGAACGATAAAGAACACACGAGTTTCCCATTCCTTGGTTTCGGGGATGATAAGGATTCGGTCGATCTTGAACTTGCCCGTTCGGTCCCCCTGTCGTTGGACATGTCGTTTGGGGTTTGCGACGCGAGAGTCGACCTCGGCGGAATGGAAATTTCAGATGCCAACTTTTCGACGGGCGTTTGCAGCTTCGATCTGAATTTCTCATCTCCAAATAAGATTGAGTGCGACAACATCACTTTGAAAACCGGGATATCCAGCGTGACGGTTGAGAATCTCTCGAATGCCAACGCGAAATCGATTGACTTCAATGGGGGACTCGGTTCGATTAAGATCGACTTCGGAGGAAAGCTCGTCAGGGATTGCGACTTGAGAGTGAAAACCGGTTTGGGGTCGGTTGAAATATCGATTCCTTCGGACATAAACACAACCGTTACGACGCCCGAGAGTTTTCTGACCTCTGTGGATGTAGCCGGGTTTTATTCGCAGGGAGGAGGCGTCTATCGCTCGAACGAGAAGAGCGGGCCGAAACTCAGGATATTTGTCGAATCCGCCATGGGCGGAATTAAGATAAAGAGCTACTAGAAAAGTCTGAATTTCGCCAGCCCCTGGTGGGGCAGGGAATCAATAAGCGTATCTTGATCATAAACTGAAACAGAGAAAGCTGCTTCCCCGGATTTTATCTCCCCGTATGAAATCTGGAGCTGCAAATTCGTTCCCGCTTTGTAGCGAACCGACAGGCTGAGATCATCTTGCAGCGAATCCGTTCTGCACGTGAAAGAAGTTCCTATTTCCAGCGTCATCCCTACCGGAGAGAGGAATTCGATGACGAACTTTGCCGTGGGACGCTGCTCGGTAGTCTCGATCATCAGGTAGATACTGGTCCTGTCGTTTCCGAAACTTACACGCTTGATTTGAAGTCCGGCCTTTTGCATTGCTCCTGTGAGCTGCTCCTGACCGATGAATCCGGCGTTCTTCCATCCGGCAGCCACTCTTTCAACGCCCACCTTCGGTGAGATGGATCTCGCTGGCTGCCGGTAGTTAAGTTGTTCGACCCTTCTTTTAATCGGTTCGTCGAGCTGCGGCGGGGCATCGATTCGCAGAATAGAATACACTTGCTTTAGGTGGTATCTGAAGAGCTCGTCGAATTCTGCGGCCTGGCTTGATTTATGCTCGTCGCCGTACCACCAGCACCAGTCGGACCCTTCGCTGATTGTGATCTCTCTGAACGCCTGCGCCCGGCGTTTCGCTGGCAGCTTCGCTGAAATTCTCTCGAAGTTCTCCCGTGCGTCGTGAAGAAGGTCCCAAGCCTTATTGTCCTCTTCGTGCCCTATCCATATGTCGAAGTTCCCGTTGATCCATGAACCCGGTTCGATATGTTTGATTGAGCGGTCTTTGTTCACCGTCACGTCGGATGGCAATACGGTCTCGATACGAGGCTCATTTGAGATCAGGTAATAGAGTGTCCGGAGGAAGTCTTTTCCGTCGCTCTGGTAGAATTCCCAGGCATTTTCCCCGTCCAGAATCACCGGCACGACAGCTGCACTCAGCCCCTTCTCGCCATAATTGTCGACCAAAGATTTCCTTATCCTGAGCAGGTTCGTTAGAAAATCGTGCGCTGCGTCGTCGGGGCTCCAGTTCGAATATACGAAACCGATCTTGTCGGATAGGTTATGATCTCTGAAAAATATCTTCACCGGATATCTTCCGGAAACGAAGCTGTACGGAAAATATCTTTCGAGAAAATCTTCAGAAACGGCCTTTCCAGACTTCGTCAACGTTTTGCGCAGTATCGCTTCGTCGGTTGCAACCCAGTTGACCCGGTTCTTCGCCATAAGCCTGAGGACTTCGTTGCTGACCGAGCCCTCGCTCGGCCACATCCCTGACGGTGGTTGACCGAAAACACTCCTGCCGTAATCCAGCGCGGATTTAATCTGACCGTCTGCATCCCCGGAGTACTCGTACCGGTGATTAGGCAGGACCGTCCGTGGATTGGCATCAGCAGCGATATTGCTGTCGCACAGCAGAGGCAGGATCGGGTGATAGAAAGGGGAGACGGAGACTTCAATCTGTTTCCTCTTCACTGCCTCCATGTGATGCGGAATTATTCGCGAGATGATTTCCGTCTGCGCCGAAAGGAGCTTTAGTTTTTCTTCCTCGGAGAAATCTCTCTGTTTGTCGAGGTAGAATTTGAACGGCGGGTCGAACCGTGAATACTCTCCCACCCAGGATAGATTCCACCATACCTGAAGATCGCGAAAATCCTGCACGCTGAATCTATCGGCTACGGAATACAACTCTGTTTCGTTCTTGACTACTCCGCGTTTTGCCAGGAGCTCCGCATACCTCGTATATCGTTTGATCATACGCTCCGGGTTGGCCATGAAGAAAGTCTTCAAGGCGCTCAATTTGTCCGGTTCGGAGAATGATTCCGGATTCTTCCGGGAGAGGAGGTAAGCCGTGTCGGTCGCAGCGCCGTTCAGGTAATCCAAGATCTGTTCGAGGAGCGACGGGGCGAAGTTGAAGGTTTGCTTAATCTTCGGAAAATCGTCCAACATTCGTACCATGTCCCAATAATCCTTGATGCCGTGCATGCGCACCCACGGCATAAGGAACGTGCCGTCGGTCTTGTAATACGGCTGGTGGTGGTGCCAGATGAACAGCACTCTGAGCGGTTGACTCACCATCATCGTACGAAATCCATCCCGGATAAAGGTGAGTTACTGTCCCAGACCGGAGTGTACAACCTGTAATCTCCCAATCCGGTCTCATCCACAAACAGGAATTTGCGCGACTTTCGGTAATATTGCCAGATCTCGTACGGCTTGCTGTCGATATTAAAGGGATATCTCTCGACTTCGTCAGGAGGTCCGAACAAGATGTAAATCATGCCGCGGTCGCTTTTCCACCCGGGGAAGAAGTGGGCAAAGTTCTCATTGGAATACGCGACCCTGCTGTAATATTCTTCCATAAGGACTCTGGAGTCGGTCGAGAATTTTGAGCGGTAGTGCCGCCAGAAACCGAGAAACTTTTTCTCCTTGGCCGTAGGATCGGTTTCGGATTTGATGCTGTCGATTGTCGAGGAGCCCGTGATGAATATCATCTGTTCAGCCGCTTCGTCGAGGTCCGTCACGGTAGGCGGCAGGTCGGGGAAATATATGGAAAACGCCCTGGATGATGCGGCCATGACGGGATTTCCTTCGTTGTCCGGGCCGCGGAGCAGCACCCGAATTTTATAATGTCCCATAGCAAGCGAAGTTTTCGGCAACTCCTGGAAGACCCGTGTCACCGGCAGAACAGATTTAACCCGCCTTGAATTCGAGTACACCGCTTTGTCTTGCGACCCAAGTACTTCGGTCGTGATATATAGGGAATCCGAGCTGCCGGCGGGATAGACCTCGAAAAAGACCTGAAAAGAATCGGACTGAGAGTAGACATTTCGTCGAATATTTGGGACTATAGTGCGCTTCTCTCCGGTCCTCGAAGCGGTGAGCAGGATCATGATATCCGAAATCGACGCACTTGGTGATGAGAAATCACGCGCTGCGACCTCGCAACTCTCGGAGAATGAATCTCCGCTCTCGGGTTGGTGGACGGTGAGGAAGAGTGTATAGGAACCCGGATCCACGATAAAATGTCGCTGACACGAAGACAGGATGAAATCGCTGGTCGTCTCGTCGAAGCCCCTGGTGATTTCCGTCTCCTCCCACGATTCTTCGTGTGCGACGGCGCGGTTCTTGTCAATAAGACGGGCTCTAATTTCATAAGACGAAACAAAATTGCTTCCGTCTCTCATGAAATGGAGTCGACTATAAGGAATTTGGAAATATAAATCGATTCTGCTCTGAGAAGTGGAAGACCTGAAGTTGAGAACATCGAAGTAAAATTGTGGAGCGGTTACCGAATAGGGGCGCTGGAACTCCACCTGTGCCGACACAGAGAAGGCGAAGAGAAGCAGGGACGATATCGTCCTTATCACAATTTGCCTCCTTAAACGACTGTGCCGTACATGTCGTGCTCGTATGAGTCATCGATCACAACTTCTACGAATGACCCGATCTCGATGGGATTTACTGAAGTTATTATCACTTCGGAATCGATCTCCGGAGCGTCATGACATGTCCTGCCGACATAGTCTTCACCGTCTTTCCTGTCCACGATGACCCGCTGAATCGTACCGATCTTCTTTTGGTTCAACTCAATGATTATTTGTCGCTGCGCTTCCATGATTGCGGCGTGGCGACGTTCTTTCTCATCCTGCGGTACCGGGTCCCCTAGGATTGCCGCGGTCGTGCCTTCCTCAACGGAGTACGTGAATGCACCCAGTCTGTCAAACTTGAACTCACTCACAAACTCGAGGAGCTCTTGAAACTCCTTTTCACCCTCGCCCGGGTATCCGACGATCAAAGTGGTTCGTATTGCGATGCCGGGGACCTTTTCGCGTATCGATTGGAGAAGTTCCTCCAAACGCCGTCTCGTTATGCCGCGGCGCATGGATCTCAGAAGCTTATCGGAAACGTGCTGTATCGGGATGTCGATGTAGTTTGCCACTTTGTCGCTGTCGCGCATGATGTCCAGGAGTTCTTCCGGGAACTTAGCGGGATACGCGTACATGAGGCGAATCCACTCGATCCCATCGACCTTGTTCAACTTCTCCATCAAAGAGGGAAGTGTTCTTCTTCCGTAGATGTCAAGGCCGTAATAAGTCGTGTCCTGGCCGACGACGATCAGTTCCTTGACGCCTTTCGCGGCGAGCAATTCGGCTTCATGCGTGATTTCCTCAATCGTTTTCGATGAATGTTTTCCCCGCATTAGAGGAATGGCACAAAACGAACACGGGTTGTCGCAGCCCTCGGAGATCTTCAGGTATGCGTAGTGAGACGGGGTAGTGAGAACCCGGTCGCCGACCATATCATATTTATATTCGGCCTGGAATTCACCGAGGATATTCTTTATCTCATGGGTTCCGAAAAATGCGTCGACTTCGCCCAAACCTTCCTGAAGTTCTCTCTTGTATCTCTCAACGAGGCAGCCGGTGACAACGACTTTCTTCAGGTTGCCCGACTTTTTCTTCCCGGCGATATTGAGTATGGTCTCGATTGATTCCTGTTTGGCCGCGTCGATGAAGCCGCAGGTATTGATCACAGCGACATCGGCGCCGTCTACGGTCTCCGAGAGAGTGTAGCCGTTAGCCTTCAACTGCGCCGCGAGCACTTCACTGTCCACCTGGTTCTTTGGGCATCCCACAGTTGTAATGTGGACCTTTTTGTGTTTCATGATACAAGTTACCTTCATGCGAATTCGTATTCAATGAGCCAGGGAACAAGCAATCGGGCCCCGGAAACAGGATTTCGGCACTGGGCAATTTTGAATGGAAACATTAGCACACGGATAACACGGGAAAAAACAAGATAACCACGGATCAAACTATTATTAATCGATGTATCAATGAGAATCCGTGCCTTTTTCCGTGTACTCTGTGCGCAAAAATCCTAAAGTAGCCCACCACCAAGATTTCGAGGAAATTGAAACTTCTCCCTCAGCACATTATATTTTACGGAACAAAATGATAGTTTTGCTGAAGTAGCTCAGCGGTAGAGCAGCGGTTTCGTAAACCGCAGGTCGTGGGTTCAAATCCCACCTTCAGCTCAACCGGATCTCGTCTCTGCAAACTGATAGAAAGAGCGGATTCGTAATCCCGACCGGATCGGGAATGGGTTTTAATCCCATCCTTGATATGAAACTATTTCCTAATCAGGCGCTTCTCAATTGTCTACCGGTTATCAATCATCTTGTGATAAATCCCATACCCCATCAGGATATTATCAGGTGGTCTGCCGCTGTAAACGTCCGCAAATGAATCCGCCGAATGTGCAATTTGTCGGGTATGTTGAGGCAACAATCTAAAGGACGACTTTTGTTGGAATGGAAGAACGGATGAAATACGACGTGATTGTGATCGGTGCGGGTCCTGCGGGACTATCTGCTGCCATTGAAGCGAAGAAGAATGGACTTTCAGTCCTCGTTCTCGACAAGGGAGCGATCGTCAACTCCATCCAGCATTTTCCGACCAGCATGGTCTTCTTCTCTACGGTTGAACTTCTCGAGATCGGCGATATACCCTTCATCGCGTCGTCGTCACACCCGACGCGGGTCGAAGCCGTGAACTATTACTCACGTGCGGCGAAAGCATACGGACTTCAGTTCAAAGGGAACTCGCGTGTAATGTCGGTAACAAAGATTTCCGACGGCTCAGCATACTTTCGAATCGAGATAAAGAGTGAGATTACTTCGGAGCTGGGATTTCTGCTTGCCCGTAAGGTGATAGTCGCGACCGGTTTCTATGATCAGCCTAATAGGCTGAACGTTCCGGGAGAGAATCTTCCCAACGTCGCTCATTGCTATCGGGAACCGGGGTTACATTTTGGACAAAAGGTGACCGTGATCGGAGGCAAAAACAGTGCGGTGGAAGCGGCCCTGGACCTGTACAGGCACGGTGTCGACGTGACGCTGCTATACAGGAAAGAGTGGTTCGGCAAAAGCGTCAAGTACTGGATACTCCCCGACATAGAGAACAGGGTTAAGAACGGAGAGATAAAGGCGAGATTCAAATGCAGAGTCGTAGAGATGCTTCCCGGCAAGGTCGTAGTCGACGTCGATGGGAAAAGAGAAGAGATCGGGTGTGATTTCGTTTATGCGCTTACAGGTTATCATCCCGATGTCGATTTCCTCCGCGACCTTGGGGTAGAGATCGATGGGAAGACAGGTGTTCCTACTCACGATCCCAACTCTTTTGAGACGAACGTCAAAGGGCTTTATGTCGCCGGCTCAATAGTAGCCGGTTATGACTGCAATAAAATCTTCATTGAGAACGGCAGAGAGCACGGAAAGTTCATAGCAAAAAGCCTGAGCGCAAAATGATACTCTATATAAACGAAGAAGAAGTCTCCCGGCTCGTGAACGTCGGGGATGCAATCGCCGCCGTCGAGCGCGTAGGAAGATCGATGGCCGGCGGAGATACGATTTTCCTTCCAAGGGCCAGACTTCGAATGAAGAACGGGTTTCTTCATCTTATGCCTGCGTCCGACGAAAAGGAAGGCATCTTCGGTTACAAAGCTTACACCAGCTTCAAAGGGGAAGCGCGCTTTCTGGTCCATCTCTTCGACGGGAACACGGGCGATCCTCTGGCGATCATTGAAGGCGACAAGCTCGGCCAGCTTAGAACAGGCGCCGCAAGCGCCGCGGCGACGAGAGTTCTCGCTCGCCAGAAATCAGCGACGCTTGGCCTGATTGGTTCGGGTTACCAGGCTGAAACGCAGCTGACCGCGGTTCTCGCCGCCCGATCGTTCAAATCTGTTAAGGTATTCAGCCGGAATTACGATCACGCGAAATCGTTCTGCGAGAAAATGCAGAAGTCCTGCGGCACGGCGCTTGAAGCCGTTCGGAATGTTATCGATGCTGCTATTTGCGATGTAGTTACGACCGCCACCAGTGCCATGTCTCCGGTGCTTCCGGGCGAAGTGTTGAAGGCGGGATGCCACGTTAACGCGGCAGGAGGTAACACGCTTTTGAAGCGCGAATTGGACGAGATCGCCGTCAGCCGGGCAGATATTATCGTTATCGACAGCCGCGAACAGGGAGAGAAAGAATGCGGGGATTTCCTTCCCCTGCTGGAAAAAGGAAAGCTTCACTGGAGTGACATATACGAATTCCGGGACCTTTTCAACGGGGCGGTCGCCAGAAGAACAGAGGACGAGATTACTATCTTCAAATCTCAGGGTATCGGTCCCTGGGATGTAGCGCTTGCGTCGGTTGTCTACCGGCGCGGGTTGGAGCAGAAAATGGGAGTGAAACTCCCGATATGACCGGAGGGCAGAGGGCGCCCAAGCGAAGCGGCGAGAAGGTCAACCTGCTCGGCAAATCGGAAGCCGAACTGAAAGATTTTTTCCGCGGGATCGGGGAGGAGCAGTATCGGGGCAAACAGATTTTTGGATGGATTTACCGGCGGCACATCGAGGACTTTGATTCCGTCACCGGCTTCGCGAAACCTCTCCGCACCAAGCTGGCCGAAGTCGCCGAGTTAAAATACCCGGAAGTTGCCGGCGTTGAAGAATCGCGGTCCGACGGAACATTGAAGTTTCTGCTTCAGCTTGCGGACGAGAACAAAATCGAAACCGTCCTGATCCCGCGGGAAAAATCGCCGGACGATGCCGGGTCGTTAAGGGAGACCGTGTGCGTGTCTACTCAGGTCGGATGTCCGCTCGACTGCAAGTTCTGTGCGACCGGTGCGATGAAGTACACGCGCAACCTCACGGCCGGTGAAATCATATCGCAGGTGTTTATCGCCCAGCGCTACGCCAGGAAACGTGTCACAAACGTCGTCTTCATGGGAATGGGTGAACCGCTTCTCAACCACGAAGCGGTCTGCAGCGCCATACGAATCCTTACGGATGATAATTCCATAAACATCAGGGCCAAGGCGATCACCGTCTCGACAGCCGGTATTGCGGACAAGATTCCCGTGATTGCAAGTGAGCCGGTCAAATTCAGGTTGGCAATCTCGCTACATAGTCTCGACGAGGAAGTCAGGACACTGCTGATGCCTATAAACAGGAAGCACAACCTGGGAAAGCTCCTTCCGGCGGTGAAGGAATTTTACCGGTTGAGGCGAGACAGGATCACGTTCGAATACATTCTCTTTGACGGTTTGAACGATACCGACAAGGATCTGGCGCGGCTGGTTAAACTTTCGCGTGAGATTCCTCTTAAAATAAATCTGCTGCACTATCACCCGCTGGATCATCTGGGCAATCTCGGTTTGCAGGTCGATCCGGTGGCATTAAAACTCAGGCCGAGCAGCCGCGTGGAAGAATTTGCCGGCGAGCTTCGCGAAAACGGAGTGACGGTTTTCGTCCGTTCGAATTCGGGCGAAGATATCGACGGCGCGTGCGGTCAGCTTGCGGCGAAAAACATTCGCGCAAACAAAAAATCTACGGTGAATCAATGAGAATAATTCTATTCGGTCCTCCGGGAGTCGGGAAGGGGACACAGGCAAAAATTCTTTCCAGAGAGCTCGGGATCGTGCACATCGCATCGGGCGACATCTTGAGGGCTGCGATCGCAAACGGCACCGGCCTTGGCAAAAAGGCGAAGACGTTCATGGACCGGGGGGAACTCGTGCCGGATGACGTCGTAATCGGAATCATACAGGAAAGGCTGAAGGAAGCCGATGCCGGGGACGGTTTCATCCTGGATGGATTCCCGCGAACGCTGCCACAGGCTGAAGCGTTGGATAAGGTGTTCAAGAAATCGGGCATCAAGGTGGACAAAGTAGTGAGCATGGAAGTTGACAGGGACATACTCTTGAAGAGACTTACGTCGCGGCGCGTTTGCAGAAGCTGCGGCGCGATTTTCAACCTGTCCGTGGACAAAATTGAGGATTCCAAATGCCCGAAGTGCGGTGGAGAACTATATCAAAGAGACGACGACAGGGAAGAGACAATTCTCAGGAGATTCGAGGTTTATATCAATCAGACGAAGCCTGTGAAGAACTTTTATGCACTGAAGAAATTGCTTGTTGAAGTCGACGGCATTGGTGAAATTAGGGACGTTACGAAACGCCTGAATGCTGCGTTGAGGCCGTGATTTTGCGGATTACGGCATTGATTCAGGGCACAACTGCTCATTGACAGGTAAGCTAAATTGTTCAAAAACCAGGAGGTAAGATGCGAAAGGCAGTTTCCGCAGCTTTGGTGGTTCTGGCACTCGCGAGTTTTGTGCGGGCGCAGAACCTGACCAGCACGCTTGCGCAGGTAAGCTCAGAGTATGGCAAAGCCTACGTGGCGCCGGCGGTGGACGCTTTTGGGATGGATATGAATTCCGGCCTCTTTCACGGTGCAAGTATGAGCGGCCTTCTTCCATTGGGACTGCATGTGTACGTCGGCGTGCAGATCGGCACCGCCCTCATCCAGAGTTCCGACAAGTCGTTCAATGCGAGCTACGCGGATACCCTGTATGATCCTATCCTCGGGAAGCAGCCCGCGACTTTTACAGTGACGAACGCGCCGACGATATACGGCAGCAGCGATAAAGGGAAGGCGGTCATCACGCCGACCAATCCTCTCTACCCGACGGATTCGCTATCCACGATCGGAGGATTGATCAATGCGAGTCTCGTTCCTCTGCCGATACCGCAGGTCGGGATCGGCAGCCTGTTCGGCACCGACGTCATGGTACGATACCTCCCGGAGATCAAGCTGTCAGACTACGGTAAGGTGCAGCTTTTTGGAGTTGCTGTAAGGCACAGCATAAGCCAGTATATCCCTCTAGTTCCCATCGACATAGCGGTGCAGGTCGGGTTTCAGAGCCTTTCTGTCACGGATTCCTCGGGCGGCGATTTGATGAAGGCCTCGACCTTCGCGGCGAACATCGAGGTAAGCAAGACCTTCCTGATGCTGACACTATATGGAGGCCTGCAAATGGAGAGTTCGTCCGTCGATGTCAAATACACCTACAACCCCGGCCAGAACTTTCAGCCGGTCAACGTTTCCTTTTCGCTGAAAGGCAAGAATAAGTTCAGAGCGCTTGCGGGTTTGAGCTTCGCTCTCGGACCGGTGCTGATAAACGGCGACTATAGCTTCGGGTCGATGAGCGCCGTGACGCTGGGTCTGGGGATAGCAATCTAGTCCGGACGATCGGGCGCAGTACCATAACGCGCGGCATTTTTTGTTCAGGGGCTGTAAAAGTAAAACCTTACAGCCCTTTTTATTTGTTGAACGACATGCCCCGCGTATATAGATTCTTTCATCACAAGGAGTAAGCACTTGAATTCATCATTAAGTTCTGTGAAGGCGCTCGTCGCAGCCGCGGCGGGATTATGTGTCTTGGTTTGTTCCGTGAATGTCTATGCCGCGGCAGGAAACATCTCAGGCGGGCCGAGGATTTACAGAGGGATGTCGACGATCGACCCGGACAAACCGGCTCTTCCGGGCGTAGTCGTCGTCAAGTTCAAACCCGGCGTTGTGCCTTCTATACAGGAACTCTTCAAAGTGCCGGGCCCGCAGAAGCAGATAGTGACCGAGGCGAACCCGGGCAGCATGCAGCCACTCCTTAATATCGTACACGCGAGACTTGACAAGTCTTCCGCAATTTTGAACAACATATATATAGTTCATTATTCGAGCACGGTTACTCCGGCGCTGCTCGCGAAGTCGCTCAGCTTGAATCCGGATTTGGAATATGCCGAGCCGCATTACATGTACAAGGTAAGCGGCGGAGACCTTATGCCGAACGATTCGCTGATCGCCGAGCAGTACGCCCTCTCGAAGATACAGGCGTTCAATGCCTGGAACATCACGGAGGGAGATTCAAGCGTCGTGGTTGGAATAGTCGATACCGGCGTCAACTGGATGCATCCGGACCTCTATGCTAATATCTGGCATAACCCAAACTGGCAATCCGATACAAGCTATCCCGGAGATTCCATCGGCTGGGATTTCGGCGGTGCAGGGAACGGACACGGTTCTCCGACGCCCGACAATGATCCGAGAGAAGATTTCCCGCCTCCTTATGAACACGGGACACATGTCGCCGGCATTGTGGCGGCCGTGGCGAACAACACGATCGGCATTGCCGGAGTTGCACCGAAATGCAGGATAATGCCGGTCAAGGTCTCAGAGGCCGACGAGACTGACCCGCAATCGGGGTATCCATATATTGTGTACGGCTTCGAAGGAATAATCTACGCTGCCGACCACGGTGCACGGGTGATTAACTGCAGTTGGGGCGGGCCGGGATACTCGCAGTACGAGCAGGATGCCGTTGACTATGCAGCTTCGAAGGGAGCGCTTGTCGTCGCGGCCGCCGGCAACGACGATCACTCCGAGGTATTCGAATCGCCGGCATATTACAACAACGTCCTCTCGGTCGCAGCCACGGATCAAAACGACCTTGCAACAGATTTCACGAATGTGAATTATGATGTTTCCGTCTCCGCGCCCGGCCTCGCGATTTGGTCGACTATCGGAACAGCAGATACTTATGCGCAAGAAAGCGGGACGTCGATGGCGTCACCGTGTGCGGCCGGCGTCGCCGCGCTGGTGGCGAGTCAGCACCCAAACTATACTCCGCAACAGATTTTAGAACAAGTTCGGGTCAGTTCCGATAACATCGATACCCTGAACCCGGGTTTTGCTTACAAGATCGGATTTGGCAGGGTGAACGCTTACAGTGCCCTGACGGTTTCCTCACCGGGCGTTATGTTGAACGGCGTAACTCTCAGTGATTCGGCGGGCGGCAACAACGACGGCGTCTTCACGGACGGAGAAACGGTAAGCGTTCTGGGAACTGCCACCGATTGGCTTAAGCCGACGACGAATCTTCAGCTTACGCTCACAACACAGGATCCGTACGTCACCGTCGTGAACGGAAATGTGAAGGTTGGGGCACTTCAAACGATGGGGACCTATAATTTTGGGAATAACCCGCTCAGCTTTAAAGTGGGTGCTGAGACTCCTGCCGGGCACATCGCGTCATTCGTAATCAAGATCAGCGATGGCAGCTATACAGACTACAAGGGATTCGATGTTCTGTTGAATCCGACATTTAGAAACCTTCAGGTAAACAATATTGCCACGACAGTAACCTCGAAGGGTAATATAGGTTTCAACGATTACCCGAACAATTCGCAGGGCGATGGTTTCATATATCTGCCGGACAGGGACAGCATACTTTTCGAAGGTGCGTTCATGGCGGGCATTTCCTCATCACAAGTTGTGGACGTGGCACGGGATTCCACGGCGAATGCCGCTGAGGAGGATAATGACTTCAAACCCGTGGGCCTTGTCAACGTACAGAAACCCGGGATAATCGCAGATCAGGAATCGGTTCTCATGTTCGACGACAGCAACGCAACGTCGAACCGTGTTGGGATAATGGTTACACTCCACACCTATTCGTATCATCGCGATTCGACCGATAACTTCATTCTCCTGCGCTACAGGATCCGTAATCTCAACACGACCAGGATAAATAACTTGCATGCGGGGCTATTCTTTGATTGGGACATCGGACCCAACGGCCAGAACAATCTGGCGGAGTATGACAGTCCTTACCAGTTAGGTTATGCTTATAACGCAACCAGGGTCCCGAGGACCTTCGCCGGGTGTGCGCTTGTAAGCGGAGCGCCTGTCAATTATATGGCGATTGACAACGCTGCGAGCAACGGCATCTATAACGGCTTTTCTAAGCTTTACAAATGGCAGGCCCTTTCGAGCGGGACCGTATACGACAGCGCCGGCCCGAGCGATATCTCTATGGTTGTAGCGGGCGGCCCCGTTTCGATCGCGCCAGCCGCAGACACCGTACTTGCTTTCGTCCTGGCGGCAGGAGACACACTTCAGGATCTTGAGCAGGCAGTCGCGGTGGCACGAATTCTAAACAGCCAGATCGTTGATAGCGGAGCGGTTCCTCCGAATCTGAGCGACCTCGCGGAATTATACCAGAATTTCCCGAACCCGTTCAACCCCAGTACCACAATCTCCTTCGCGTTGAAAAAGCAATCGAGGGTGACGATTGACGTCTACGATGTGATCGGTCAGAAGGTGAAGACACTTGTGGACGGCACATTCCCCTCGGGCGGCCCGTATACCGCTTCTCTCTCAAGCTACGGCTTGTCGAGCGGTGTTTACTTCGTGAGGCTTATCGCTTCATCCGGGAATGAAAGTTACACGCAGACAAGAAAGATAATGGTTCTGAAGTGAGGTCTACCTCGAGTATTCGCGGCTGAGGAACAGCTTGAGACCGGCGAAGTCGTCGAATATTCTGTCGGCGCAGCCGATCACCCAACTCGGTATGTCGGCGATGTCCATTCCCCTGATCAGGTATACCGGTTTGCCCATCAGGGCCGCGATCGTGAGTTCTCCTTTGGTCCCGGCGCCTCTCTGCGCGCTATCGTCATAGAAACATATGACGTAGTCGCTGCGCATGATTATTTCGCGCGAATCCAGTCGGACAATATCCCTTGCTATTTGTCTGTGTTTCTCGAAATCCTCCGACTTTGAGCGGCGGAAATCGATGTCAGGATAGCGCGAGCCGAGAAATCTTTCACTTTCCCGAACGGGGTTGAAGCAGCTGTGTGCCAGGTTGTTTCTCAGCCATCCTTCCATGTCGCTTCGCCAATCGGCCCCGTAATTATCCGCGTACTCCATCCCACCTGAGAGGTATGCCGTAAGATCCATGAACGAAAATAGTCAATACAAATCTGGCAAGCCACAGAATTCTTTTACGTCAACTGCAGTTCAGCATCGCCTTCCGGCGGAAATCGCGGCGTGGAGGCAGACAGGTATTCCCACTTATATGAATCCGGTAAAACTTCCGGCTGGTCCTCGACAACCGACAGACTTAAGTCCGGGAAAATTTCTTCGTATTCGATACTTGACTTTAATTTCAAGATTAGTATATTGAATAAGTTCTTTCAAAAAGTTTTTTCCAATTCATCGAGAACCGTTCATACATCACGTGGTGTGATGCGCGGTTTCCCGGAGCTATTGTCCGGGAAAGGGTGGAGGGAACAGGCCCTGTGAAACCCTAGCAACCGTTCCGTCAGATCGTACAGGTCAGCCGGGAGGCCGGTGCTAATTCCTGCCCGTATCCGTCCGAGGTTTGAGGACGGCTTGCACGGGAGAGATGAGTCAAGAATTTAAGCCTCTTCTTGCCATCGTTCTCAGTGCAGGAGGAGGTTTTTTTTGTAAGGAAGATTCGAACACGAATCTGGCGAATAAAAAAAATAATCACCGGTTCTTTTCAATTCGTGTTCATGGCAATGGTGATATCAGGACAAACAGAAAAGAGGAGAAATAGATGAGTACGAACGGCAAGGAGAGGAAATACCACTACGAGACTCTCCAACTTCATGCAGGTCAGAAACCCGATCCGACCACAAATTCGAGGGCGGTTCCCATATATCAAACGACATCTTATGTTTTCAACGACAGCGAGCACGCAGCATCGCTCTTCGGACTGCATCAGTTCGGGAACATATACACTCGCATAATGAACCCGACCACCGACGTTTTCGAGCAAAGGGTCGCGGCACTGGAAGGAGGAGCGGCGGCACTTGCCACGAGCAGCGGGCAGGCGGCTCAGCTGCTCGCCCTGACCACGCTGGCTCAGGCCGGTGAGAACATTGTGTCGACCTCCAATCTCTACGGGGGAACCTACAACCAGTTCAAAGTCACATTCAAGCGTCTCGGCATAGATGTGAAGTTTGCAAACGGCGACGATGTAAAGGAGTTCGAAAAGCTGATCGATGGTAAGACCAAGGCGGTTTACATAGAGACCATCGGGAACCCGAAGCTGAATATTCCCGACCTTGAAGCTATAGCAAAGGTCGCGCATTCGAAAGGTGTTCCGCTGGTTGTCGACAACACCTTCGGCGCGGCCGGATATACATGCAGACCGATAGATTTCGGCGCCGACATCGTCGTCGCGTCCGCTACCAAATGGATCGGCGGTCATGGAACATCCATCGGAGGAGTGATAGTGGATTCAGGCAACTTCGATTGGGGAAACGGCAGGTTCCCGGTGTTCACGGAGCCGAGCCCCGGCTATCACGGCCTGAAGTTCTATGAAGTGTTCGGTCCCAAGTCGTCGTTCGGAAATATTGCCTTCATAATCCGGGCACGGGTCGAAGGCCTGCGCGACCTCGGTCCGTGCATCAGCCCGTTCAACTCGTTCCTTCTCCTCCAGGGACTCGAGACACTCTCGCTGAGAGTCGAGCGTCATTGCGAAAACGCGATCAAACTGGCGAAACACCTTAAATCTCACCCGCTGGTCGATTGGGTTATTTACCCCGGACTAGAAAATCACCCCGACTATGCAAAGGCCGTAAGATATTTCAGAAAGGGACTTTTCGGCTCGATGGTCGTCTTCGGCATCAAAGGCGGTCTCGAGGCAGGGAAGAAATTCATCAATAACCTCAAGCTGACCAGCCTGCTCGCCAATGTCGGCGATGCGAAAACGCTCGTCATACATCCGGCCTCCACCACTCATCAGCAGCTCTCCGACGAGGAACAGTTATCCGCCGGCGTTACGCCGGACTTGGTGCGCGTCTCGGTCGGCATCGAGCATATCGACGACATCATTCTCGATTTCGACGAGGCACTCGATTCGGTAAAGAAAACTATACCCGCGTAACGGCGGAGTAAAGGCATGATAGAGACACTAGCGAAAACCATCGTGAGGACTCAGAAGGTTCGGCTCTACACGGAAGCCGAACCTTTTCGCTTCGATTCCGGTGCAAAACTGGGACCGGTGGACGTTGCGTTCGAAACCTACGGCGAACTTAACAGCGAAAGGACAAACTGCGTACTTGTCTGCCATGCGCTTACGGGGAGTGCCCACGCCGGTTTCTACAATTCAGAGGACGATAAGGTCCCCGGTTGGTGGGACGGGATCATAGGGCCGGGGAAGGCACTTGATACCTCAAAATACTTCGTCGTATGTTCGAATATCCTCTCAGGCTGTTACGGGACGACCGGACCGTCGACAATGGATCCGGCAACGTTGAAGGAGTACGGGACTTCTTTTCCGGCGACTACTATCCGTGATATGGTAAGGGTGCAGAAAAGATTACTCGAGTGGCTCGGTGTCGAGAGGCTACAGCTTGTGATAGGCGGCTCAATGGGAGGCATGCAGGTTCTCGAGTGGATGGTTTCATATCCGGATTTTGTAGAAAAGGCTGTTCCGATCGGTACGGGAGCCAGCCATACGGCCTGGGGGATCGCGTTGAACGAAGTGGCTCGCCAGGCAATTTTCACCGACCCGGCATACATGGGCGGCAATTATTACGCGTCGGGTCAGCCCTCACGCGGACTCGCTCTTGCCCGGATGATTGCTATGATCAGCTACAGGAGCCCGGAATCATTTACAATGCGGTTCCAGAGAGAGCGGATGCGGACCGGCGGCGGGAGCGTATTCTTTGATTCGAAAAACATTTTTCAGGTGGAAAGCTATCTCCATTACCAGGGGGTGAAGCTCGTGGAGCGATTCGATGCCAACACATACATTTACATCACGAGGGCAATGGACCTGCACGATGTCGCTCGTGACCGCGGTAAACTCGGTGAAGTGCTGTCCTCCGTGAAGGCCGAAACGCTCTGCATCGGAGTGAGCTCGGATGTCCTCTACCCGGCGGGAGAACAGCGCGGGCTTGCGGAATTGATCCCGGATGCGCGGTATGCTGAAATCCAGTCAATCCACGGGCACGACGCCTTCCTCATCGAATTTGAACAAATGAATCGCCTCCTCACGGAATTTCTTGACCGGAGGTGAGTCACGATATCCCTTTGAAGTTCAAATCGTCGGACGGGGGGTGGAATTACCGGTCTCCGACGTGATTTCTCTTCCGATCCGTTACCCATCGTTGCAAGTTTTCCTCCATTTAGTTAAAATATTCTGCGATATTTGTTTGAATAATGCACATCCTTCTGGTAGACGACGACCCTGAAAACAGCATTGCCCTTGCCGATATACTGAAGAGCGAAGGGCATTCTGTTGAAACCGCTTCCGATGGGTATGAAGCACTCGACGTAATCCACTCCGGCAAATTCGACGCGATCATCTCAGATGCGTTGATGCCGCGTATGGACGGGTTTGTTTTGTGCCGAACGATCAAGTCCGATGAGGCTTACAAGAGTCTGCCGTTCATTCTCATGACGGGGGAATATACAGAGAAGGCTGACGAAGAATTCGCCATCAGTGTAGGGGTCACCAGGGTTCTTCGGAAGGACGGGGATGCGGACGAGCTTCTTCGTATTCTCCGCGGCTTCGGGAAGAGCCGTCCGGGCCCGGAAAAAGCGCCCGTGCGCCCCTCTGAGCTTGATGAGGCAGAATACCTGAAGGGGTACAGCTCTGCGCTGTTTCGCAGGCTCGAATCCAAAATGGCGGAGCTGCAGATTGTCAACAAGAAGCTGCTGGAAAGAAACATTCAACTGGAGCATGAGCGCAGGAAGTACAGGCAGTTATTCGCTTCTGCCAACGACGGGATACTGATAATTAACCAGGTCACAAACGAAGTGGTCGAGTCGAACATACATGCGAGGAAGATTCTCAAATTGACCGACAAGGCTGTCCTGCAGAAGAAGATCAGCGAGCTGAAGCCTTTCGGTGAGCTGCTCGTCGGGAAGATTTCGCGCGGAGAGTCGGTTCAATTCGAAAGCTCCTACGATTGCGGCAGTTCAAAGATTATACTTGACATCAGCGGCGCACCGGTCGGGACAGAAGATAATTTATATCTCATTATTATCAGGAACGTGACGAGACGCAAGGAGTGGCTTGAGCGCTTCATAGCTCTCGACAAGCTGCGCGCGCTCGGCCGACTTTCATACGGGCTTGTTCATGAAATCAGGAATCCGCTTAACGTGGTCTCGGTAAACCTTCAATATCTTGACCGCACCATGAAAGAAGAAGCCGTCGAGAGGAAGTTCACGAAGCCGGCACTTGACGGTGTTAATGCGATCGAGAAAGTAATCAGGGAAACGATGAACTTCGCTCAGCCGCAGACTCCGGCAAAATCGCAGATCAGACTCGGCGGCCTGCTCAACGAGATAGCAGGGCTGGCCAAGACCTCGCTCCAGAAGTCGAAAATCAACCTCTCAATCGAGAGAGGCGAGACGAACGACACGATTTTCGCGGACAAGTCCCAGGTTCTTCACGGCCTGCTCAACATCGTCGAAAACGCTATCGAGGCCATGCCGAGTGGCGGCAAGCTGCTTCTCAGGCTCGAAGACTCGGGCACAGGTGAGGAAATTGTTCTGCGCATCATCGACACGGGTATCGGCATGGACGAAGACGTCGCGAAACTGGCGATCGAGCCTTTTTTCACCACGAAAGAAGGGGCGACCGGGATGGGGCTTTCGGTCTCGAACCGCCTGTTCGAACTCAACGACGCATCGCTCGGATACGAAACAAGGGCCGGGGGCGGCACGACCGTTACGATCCGTTTTCAGCGGGCGAGGTAGGTATGAGCAGCAAACTGCTGATCGTCGACGACGATGAGTTGCTGAACAATTCTCTGAACGCTGTCCTCACGAGAAGCGGATACGAGGTTGTCTCGGTCATCAAGGGCGAAGAGGCAATTCAACAGATCCAGGATTTTCAGCCCGATATCGTTCTTCTCGATCTCTACCTCGGCTCGATTACGGGACTCGATATTCTCCAGAAACTTCGCGCCGAGAAGAACGAAACCCCTGTGATACTGATTACGGCCTTCTCGGACGTGAGCAGCGCAGTCCGCGCGATAAAGCTGGGCGCGGAAGATTTTGTGCTGAAGCCGCTGGACCTCGAGCAGCTGGAAATACTGGTAGACAAAACGCTCAACCGCAAGAACCTGGAGCGGAAATACGAACTTCTGAAAGATGAAATGCAGCAGAAGTTCGGCCCATACGCGATCGTGGGGAAAAGCGAGAACCTTAAGAAAGTCGTGCACACCGCCGAGAAGCTGGCCCACGCAGATACGACCGTACTCATCATCGGAGAGAGCGGATCAGGTAAAGAGCTCATCGCACGGCTCATACACGAGAAGAGCGAGAGGTCGGACGGGCCGTTCATATCGATAAACTGCGGTGCAATCCCGAAGGAGCTCGCGGAGAGCGAGCTGTTCGGATATGAAAAGGGGGCATTCACCGGCGCGATGGACAAGATGAGACAGGGAAAATTCGAGCTCGCGAACCGCGGCACCATCCTGCTCGATGAGGTCGGTGAACTGACACAGGAGCTGCAGGTGAAGCTCCTCAGAGTATTGGAGATGAAAAGATTTTTCAGGCTCGGCGGTTCGAAGGAAATTACCGTCGACGTAAGAATCATTGCGGCAACTAACAAGAATTTGAAAGCGGCGGTTGAGAAAGGGGCATTCAGGGAGGACCTCTTCTACCGCCTGAACATTGCACAGCTTCAAGTGCCTTCGCTCAGAGATAGAGTGGAGGACATTGCGCTTCTCGCAAACACTTTTCTGGATGAATTCAACAGGAAATTCGCGAAATCGATAAAAGGCTTCACTCCGGACGCCGTCAAGGCACTGGAAAAATATTCCTGGCCCGGCAACGTGCGCGAGCTGAAGAACGCCGTCGAACGCATTGCCCTTCTCGAGACGGATACCGTCGTGAAGCCGGAGCATCTCGCGTTTCTCAGCTATCATCCCGGATTCAGTTCGAACAAGATGCTTGAAAATAATGCGGTCGTCGCCGTGCCCAGCCACGGTATCAAGATGGACGAGATAATGCGCGCGGCGATAGTTCAGACTCTGGACATTACCTCCGGCAATCAGTTACAAGCCGCCAAGATTCTCGGATTGACAAGATCCCGCCTCCGGTATCGGATCCAGCAACTGAAGATCAAATACGAGCCAAAGAAGGAAGCGTCCGAAGGGGCGCAGGGATGATTTCAGACTCGGTCAGGGTGCGCTTCGCACCGAGCCCTACGGGGTTTCTTCACGTGGGTGGACTCAGAACGGCGCTTTTCAATTTTCTGTTCGCGCGGAACACGGGCGGCAGATTCATCCTGCGAATCGAAGACACCGATCGCGCACGCTACGTCGAAGGTGCGGTAGAGAATCTAATCAACACGCTGCATTGGGCCGGTCTTTATTACGATGAAGGTCCTTTAGTCGGCGGGGATTTCGGTCCGTACGTTCAGAGTGAAAGGATCGGAATCTACAAACAACATGTCGATCTCTTGCTTGAAAAAGGAACCGCCTACCGGTGCTTCTGCACTCCCGATAGACTCGAGGCGATGCGGAAGGAGCAGGAGAAAAATAAGCTCCAGCCTAAATACGACCGCACCTGCCTGCGTCTTTCAGCTAAAGAGCTTGCGGATAATATCTCCGCGGGCAAGCCGTTCGTTGTGAGGATGAAGGTACCTGACGACATATCGGTGAAATTCTCCGACATCATACGCGGGGATGTCGAGTTTTTAAGCGAGCGGGTCGACGATCAGGTCCTTCTGAAATCAGACGGATTCCCGACGTACCATCTTGCGAACGTTGTCGACGACCACCTCATGAAGATTTCTCACGTGATCCGCGGCGAAGAATGGCTCTCGAGCACCCCAAAACACGTCTTGCTGTACAAAGCTTTCGGGTGGGAGTTGCCGGAATTCGCTCATCTGCCGCTGCTCCTGAACCCTGACAGATCGAAACTGAGCAAGCGCCAGGGCGATGTCGCGGTCGAGGATTACCGCGACAAAGGTTACCTGAAGGAGGCGCTCGTCAATTTTGTCGCGCTCCTCGGCTGGAATCCCGGCGACGAGCGGGAGATATTTTCGCTCGCCGAACTGGAAAAGGAATTCTCGCTCGAAAAGGTCAACAAGTCGGGCGCCGTCTTCAACGTGGAGAAACTGAACTGGCTGAACTTCCAGCATTTGCGTCGGCAGACCGACGGAGAGGTCCTTTCGATGTTGAAGGCGCATCTCTCCAAGATGTCGATAGATCCCTCGAAGTTTCCGGACAGATATTTGCTCGAAGTGATCACAGCCATGCGTGAGCGAGTTAGCTTCGTGAAAGGCTTCACTGAGAAGAGTCCGTATTTCTTCAGCCCGCCCGAGGAATACGATCCGGCTGTCATCAACAAGAGATGGAAACCCCAGTCAGCAGAATATTTGGGAGAGTTGAGCGAAGCGTTCTCAAAGATGAGCGATCCGCAAAAAGGGGATTATGAGGACGCGTTGCACCGGACTGCCGAGTCGTTGAAAGTCGGCAACGGTGAATTGATCCATCCGCTGAGGCTGGCGGTCTCCGGCATGGGCGAGGGCCCCGGCTTGTTTGACATTGTGTCTATCATCGGAAAAGAAGAAACAATAAGAAGAATTAACTCGGCTATCGAAAGAATCAAGTGACATCCATGGAAGAAGACAAAGAATTGCCATCGAATGAATCTGCGGGCATGGCACCGGAAAAGAGAAATTTCATACGCGATATCATCGACGGCGATTTGAAGAGCGGAAAGTATGAAACTGTGCATACGCGCTTCCCTCCCGAACCGAACGGTTATCTCCATATCGGCCACGCAAAATCGATCTGCCTGAATTTCGGTACCGCAAAGGATTACAAGGGACTCTGCAATCTCAGGTTCGACGATACTAATCCGACCAAAGAAGATGTGGAGTACGTCGAGTCGATACAGGAGGACATACGCTGGCTCGGCTTTGACTGGGAGAACCGGTTGTATTATGCCTCCGACTACTTCGAGAAATTGTACGATTACGCGGTGATCCTCATAAAGAAGGGGAAGGCATACGTCGACGATCTGAACGCCGACCAGATCAGAGAGCACAGGGGAACGCTGACAGAGCCGGGAAATGACAGCCCGTTCCGGAACAGGACGATCGAAGAAAACCTCGACCTCTTTCAGAGAATGAGGAAGGGCGAGTATCCCGACGGCTCAAAGACTCTGCGGGCGAAGGTAGACATGTCGTCGCCGAACATAAATATGCGCGACCCGGTGATGTACCGGATACTTCACGCGACACACCACCGCACCGGCGACAAGTGGTGCATATATCCAATGTACGACTGGGCACACGGGCAGTCCGATTCGATAGAGGGAATTACTCACTCGATCTGCACGCTCGAGTTCGAAGATCACCGGCCGCTTTACAACTGGTTCGTCGAACAGCTCGGGATTTTTCATCCGAGGCAGATCGAATTCGCCAGGCTGAATCTCACATACACTGTGATGAGCAAGAGGCGCCTGCTGCAATTAGTGCAGGAAGGACATGTGAATGGCTGGAACGATCCGAGGATGCCGACGATTTCCGGGCTCCGCCGGCGCGGTTATACGCCGGAGTCGATAAGGCTATTCGCCGATCGCATCGGTGTGTCGAAGGCGGACAGCGTGATAGACGTGTCCGTTCTCGAAGATTGTCTCAGGGCGGACCTGAACAAGCGGGCGCAGCGTGTCATGGCGGTCCTTCACCCGGTCAAACTTGTGATCGAGAATTATCCCGACGGACAGGTGGAAGAGCTCGAAGCGGTCAATAATCCGGAAGACGAGTCGATGGGAACGCGCAAGATACCATTCTCGAAAGTGCTCTATATTGAACAGGATGATTTCCGGGAAGATCCGCCGAAGAAATATTTCAGGCTGTCCCCCGGCGCGGAAGTCAGGCTCCGCTACGCGTACATCATCAAGTGCACCGGAGTCGTGAAGGATCCCAAAACGGGGGCGATCATGGAATTGAAATGTACCTATGATCCCGATACGAAGAGCGGTTCACCCGCGAGCCAACGGAAAGTGAAGGGAACGATACACTGGGTATCTGCGCAGCACGCTATTGATGCCGAAGCAAGAGTTTACGACAGGCTCTTCAATGTCCCGGATCCGAGCGGCGAAAACTGGAAACAATCGCTCAACCCCGACTCGCTTGAATTAGTAAAGGGTTGCAAGGTTGAACCCGGATTGGTGAAGGCGAAACCGCAGGACCGCTTCCAGTTCGAGCGTCTCGGATACTACTGCGTGGATGACGATTCAACTCAAGGAAGGCTGGTCTTCAATCGGACTGTCACGCTCCGCGACACCTGGGCAAAGATAGAAAGGGGATAGAAGCGGCGTCGATTCCAATCGACGCCTGACGAAGCAGAAACTCGGAGGGTTTTCAGCGGATAGAGCAGTACGATTCATCGGATGGCGAGCGGCTTTGCTTTCTCCGAACCTTTGATTAAGATATAGCGCAGACAGCGGTAGATAGCGCGTCCTGTGTGCCTGCAATAGTCGAAATCAAATGTCGGGGGGCATGATGCTTTCGCATGTTATGAGCGCGGCAACGTATGGCGTCAACGCCTTTATCGTTGATATCGAGACAAACGTCGGCGGCGGGCTCTTCGCCTGGTGGAT